>JBQGCR010000368.1:0-4459 GCA_052038585.1 Kineosporiaceae bacterium | reverse complement strand
CGAGGACGCCGCCGCGCACCCCCGCGTCGCCGGCCTGCGGCACGTCGCCCCGGCGTAGCGCGGGCGCACCCGTCGCCGCGGCCCCGCCGCTCTTTCTCCTCGGCGAGCAACCGCTCGAGCTCGGCGCCGAGCTCGTCGGCGCTCGGCAGCGAGGCGTCCTCGGCGAGCAGCGACCGGTCCCGCCCGCGGACGAACGCGTCGTACTGCTCCTCCAGGGCGGTCACGACGGCCTGGACCTCCGGCGACTGAGCGATCTGCGCCTCGACCGCCGCCCGCGTCTCCGCGCCCGACTCGCGCAGGGCCGCCGTCGGCAGCTCCAGCCCGCACAGCTGCGCGGCCTGCTCGAGCAGGGACAGCGCCGCGTCCGGGTAGTCGGTCTGGGCGAGGTAGTGCGGCACGTGGACGGCGAACCCGGCGGCGTCGTGGCCGGCCTGGCCGAGGCGCAGCTCGAGCAGCGCGGCGACGTTGCCCGGCACCTGCACGGTGCCCACCCACGGGTCGCTGCCCGCGACGAGCTCGCGCCGCGTGGCGTGCGCCGTCGTCCCGGCGGGCCGGGTGTGCGGGACGCCCATCGGGATCGCGTGCAGGCCCACCGTCAGGCGCACGCCGAACCGCTCGACGAGCTGGACGACGGCGGCGACGAAGCGCTCCCACTGCACGTCCGGCTCCGGACCGGTGAGCAGCAGGAACGGGGTGCCCGCCGTGTCGTGCAGCCGGTGGACGACGAGCTCGGGCGCCGCGTAGTCCTCCCAGTGGTCCTCGACGAACGTCATCGGGGGCCGGCGCGCGCGGTAGTCGAAGACCTGGTCGACGTCGAAGCGCGCGACGACGGTGTGCTCGAGCTCGTCGAGGAGCGCCTTCGCGGCGAGGCGCCCCGCGGACCCGGCGTCGATGAAGCCGCCGAGCGCGTGGAGGAGGACCGGGGCGGACGACGGCTCGTGCGGCTCGCCGTCCTCGACGACGTACAGGGCGGCCGGATCGAGCACGGGGGCACTCCTTCGCGGGTCGTCCCCGGGGGCCCGGGGAGGCGTCACTCACGTCGAACGTTAGCCCCCGGCCGATCCATCCCGTCGCCCGAAGGCGTGCGCCGACCACCCGGCACGTCGGTCCGCGGTACTAGCACCAACGACCATCTGTCGGCCTGCCCCCGCCGGCGGCGAGCCTTGCGGTGTCGGAACGACGGGCCGCCACGCCGCGGTCCCCGCCCCCAGGAGCCGTCATGAACCGCACCCCCTTCGCCGTCGCCGCCGTCGCGCTCGCCGTCGCCGGCCTCGGCCTGTCCAGCCCCGCGCAGGCCAAGGCCGGTGACGTCGTCAAGACGGGCACCTGCAGCAAGGGCAGCGCCTGGAAGCTCAAGGCCTCCCCCGAGAACGGCCGCATCGAGGTCGCCTTCGAGGTCGACTCCAACCGGGTCGGCCAGGTCTGGACGGTCTCGATCAAGGACAACGCGCGGACCGTCTTCAGCGGCACCGCCAAGACCGTCGCCCCGAGCGGGTCCTTCACCGTCCGCCGCGTCACGGCGAACCAGGCCGGCACGGACGTCATCCGCGCAGCCGCCGCGACGTCGTCGACCGGCGAGCGCTGCTCGGCGTCGCTGTCCTTCTGACCGTCGGAACCCGCGTTGTCCGCCACCGGTCACCCCGTCGAGGGCACACTGGCCTCCCATGAGCCCCTCGCGGTGGCGGACCACGCCCCGACCCTGCTGCCGGTCGACCCGGAGGTCCTCGTGACCCCGGGCGGCCTCGCCGCGGTGGACGACGGGCGCCGCCTCGTCGTCCTGTCCGACGGCCGGCCGCCGCGCGGGGCCCGCGGCCTGACGCGGGGCCAGGTGTGGGCCCGGTTCGTCGCGCTCAACGTCGCGATCGTCGTCCTCCTGCTGTCCCTCGGGGTGCTGCTCTCCCAGGCGGCTGCCCGGCGCGAGGCCGTCGCCGACGCCGCCCGGCTCACCGACACCGTCACGCTGTCCCTCGTGCAGCCCGCCATCCGGCCGGGTCTGGTCCAGGGCGACCCGGACGCCTTCGGCGCGCTCGACGAGGTGGTCCGCCGGCAGGTGCTCACGCAGGGCATCGCCCGGGTGAAGATCTGGACCCGAGAGGGCCGCATCGTCTACAGCGACGAGAGCCGCATCGTCGGTGAGACGTTCCCGCTCGGCGAGGAGGACCTCGAGGCGCTCGACGAGCGGCTCACCGACGCCGAGGTGTCCGACCTGGGCGAGCCGGAGAACCGCTTCGAGCGCGGCTTCGGCAAGCTGCTCGAGGTGTACCGCCCCGTCCGCACGCCCGAGGGCGAGTGGCTCCTCTTCGAGGTCTACGCGCCGTACACGAGCATCGAGGCCGAGGCCGCGCAGATCTTCCGCACCTTCGCCCCGGTGACCCTCGGGACGGCGGTGCTCCTCGGGCTCACCCAATGGCCGCTCGTGTCGTGGATGTTCGGCCAGATGGACGCGACGCGCCGCGAGCGGGAGGCGCTGCTGGAGGCCTCGCTCGCCGCCACCGACGAGGAGCGGCGCCGGATCGTCGGCAACCTCCACGACGGGATCGTCCAGGACCTCACCGGCGCCTCCCTGCTCGTGTCGAGCGCGGCGGCGACGGCCCGGCGCACCGGCGAGGCGAGCCTGTCCCGCGACCTCGACGCCGCCGCGACCGTGGTGCGGGAGGGGCTGCGGGGCCTGCGCTCGGCCCTCGTGGAGATCTACCCGCCCTCGCTCGCCGCCTCCGACCTGCCCGGCGCCCTGTCCGACCTCGTCGCGCCGCTGCGGGGCCGCGGCTGCGACGTGAGCCTCGACGTGCCGGGCGACGCGGACCTGCCCGCGTCGGTGGAGAACCTGCTCTTCCGCACGGCGCAGGAGGCCCTGCGCAACGTGACGAAGCACTCGGGCGCCTCGCGCGTCGACGTCGTCGTCACCGTCGGTCCGCGCCGGGCCACCCTCGAGGTCAGCGACGACGGCACCGGCTTCGCCCCGCCCGCCGCCGACGCCGACGGCCGGCTCCACCTGTTCACCGAGCGTGACGACGGTACGCACGTCGGGTTGAACCT
Source organism: Kineosporiaceae bacterium (assembly GCA_052038585.1). Lineage (GTDB taxonomy): Bacteria > Actinomycetota > Actinomycetes > Actinomycetales > Kineosporiaceae > JBQGCR01. The sequence continues at coordinate 1,423 of JBQGCR010000368.1, read as the reverse complement.
GCTCGCCGACGTCGCCCGGAGCGCGGGTGCGCGCCTGGAACTGCGCACGGCGCCGGGCAGGGGGACTACGGTTCGGGTCGAGGTGCCGTTGTGACGGCGCCGGCCGAGGCGCCCGCGGCGCCCCGGCACGGTGCGACGAGAGGGCAGGCCGGGGACATGACCGAGCAGACGCAGCAGGACGCCGGCAGCGCCGCCGGGCCCGGGCGGACGATCCGCGTCGTCCTCGTCGACGACCACCGGCTCGTCCGGGAGGGCCTGACGTCGCTGCTGCGGTCCTACGGGGACATCGACGTCGTGGCGACGGCCTCGGACGGCGACGAGGCCCTGGCTGTCGTCCAGGCGCACTCCCCCGACGTCGTCCTCATGGACCTGTCGATGCCGAGGACCGACGGCGTCGTCGCGACCCGGCAGATCATGGCCGAGGTGCCGAGCACGCAGGTCGTCGTCCTCACGTCCTTCGCCGAGGCGGGGCGGGTGCAGAGCGCGCTCGACGCCGGCGCGGTCGGCTACCTGCTCAAGGACTCCGACCCGGACTCGCTCGTCGCCGGCATCCGCGACGTCAGGGAGGGCGGCGCCCCGCTCGACCCGAGGGTCGCCCGGGCGGCGATCGCGCCGCGCGTGGCGCCGGCGCCGAGCGCGTCGGCGGGCGCGGGCCTGACCGAGCGCGAGCACGAGGTGCTGCGCCTCGTCGGCCGGGGCCTGGCCAACAAGCAGATCGCCCGCGTGCTCGGCATCTCCGAGCGCACCGTCAAGGCGCACCTGACGAACGCCTTCGCGCGGATCGGTGTCGGCGACCGCACGTCGGCCGCGCTGTGGGTGCAGCGCAACCTCGACGACGAGGGCTGACCCGCACGGGTCCGCGTCAGCCGGGCGGGGCGTCGAAGACGCCCAGGACGTGCCCCCCGGTGTCGGAGAAGCCCGCCGCGCGGGCCACCCGGGCCGACGCCTCGTTGTCCGGGGCGTGCAGGTACGTCGGCACCCGGCCGGACGCGAGCACGTGCCGCGCCGCCTGGGCGACGAGGCGCCGGGCGACGCCCCGGCCGCGGGCCTCCTCCGCCGTGACCACCGCGATCTCGTGGACGTGGTCGTCGTGCCGCTTGAGGCCCACCCCGGCGGCGTACCGGCCCTTCTCGAGCGCCACGAGCGCGGGACCGCCGAAGGGGCGCAGCCACGCCGGCACCCGCGGGTCGTCGACGGGCAGCCACACGCCGACGTCGTCGAGGTCCGCCGGCTGCGTCGTCCAGCGCAGCACGCCGAGGAAGGTGCGCCCGTTCGTCATCCCGAGCAGGTCGGGCAGCCGGGCGGACAGGTCGTCGAGGTCGCGGGCCCGCTCGGCCCCCGGGCCGGGGGAGAGCCACCCGAAGGCGGCGCCCCGGGGGACGGCTACACAGGAGGCAGGACGGTCGGACCCGTCGGTGGCGGG
>JBQGCR010000367.1:0-7665 GCA_052038585.1 Kineosporiaceae bacterium | reverse complement strand
GACCGTTTCCCACGTTGTACAGTGCCGCGCAGGACCTGGCCGGAGCTCGGGAGGACGCGTGGCGGCGACCCTGCACGACGTCGCACGGCTCGCCGGGGTGTCGATCAAGACCGTCTCGAACGTCGTCAACGGCTACCGGCACGTCACGCCGGCCACGCGCGAGAAGGTCCTCGCGGCGATCGACCAGGTCGGCTACCGCCCCAACCTCACCGCACGCACCCTGCGCCGCGGGCGCAGCGGCGTCATCGGCCTCGCCGTGCCCGAGCTCAGCCTGAGCTACTTCGCCCAGCTCGCCGACGAGGTCATCGAGGCGGCGGACCGGCGCGGGCTCACGGTCATCGTCGAGCAGACCGGCGGCGGCGACCGCGCCCGCGAGCTCGCCGTGCTGCGCAGCGAGCGCCGGTCCTACACCGACGGGCTCCTGTTCTCCCCGTTGGGGATGGACAGCGCCGACGCCCCGGCGCTCGCGATCGACACCCCCGTCGTCCTGCTCGGCGAGCGGATCTTCGGCGGCCCGGTCGACCACGTGACGATGCAGAACATCGAGGGCGCGGCCGCGGCGACGCAGCACCTGCTCGCCCGCGGCCGGCGGCGGGTCGCCGTGATCGGCGGGCACCGCGGCGAGGTCATCGGCAGCGCGGGCCTGCGGCTGACCGGCTACCGGCTCGCCCTGGAGGCGGCAGGGCTGCCCTACCGCGAGGAGCTCGTCGGCTGGGTGCAGACGTGGCACCGCAGCAACGGCGCCGACACCATGGCCGCGATGCTCGCCTCGGGCGTGGACTTCGACGCCGTCTTCGCGATGAACGACGAGCTCGCCCACGGCGCGCTGCGCGTGCTCCAGCAGGCCGGCCGCCGGGTCCCGCACGACGTGGCCCTCATCGGCTTCGACGACATCGACGAGAGCCGCTGGTCGATCCCCAGCCTGAGCACGGTCGACCCCGGGCGCCGCGAGATCGCCACGACCGCCGTCGACCTGCTCCTGCAGCGGATCGAGGGCGCCGCCGACGGTCCGCCGCGCGAGGTGCGCACGTCCTTCCGTGTCGTCGAGCGGGAGTCGACCGGGTCCTGACCGGGGTCTTGACACCCGGATGTGAGCCTTAACATACTCGCTCCCGAGCCCAGTTCTACAACGTTGTAAAGCCGCGCCTCTGGAGGACGCCATGACGCCCCGACTCGCCCGCTCCCTCGCCGTCGCCGGTCTCGCCGCCGCAACGCTCGCCGCCTGCGGCGGGGGCGGCTCGACCAGCTCGACCAGCTCGACCGGCGGCAGCGGGGACGGCGGCGAGGTCTCGTGCACGAACACGGTCAAGGTCGAGGGCGTGCCGCAGGTCTCCGTGTGGGCCTGGTACCCGAACATGGCCACGGTCGTCGACAACTTCAACGCGGCGAACGAGGACGTCCAGGTCTGCTGGACCAACGCCGGCCAGGGCAACGACGAGTACAGCAAGTTCCAGACGGCGATCGCCGCCGGCACGGGCGCCCCCGACGTCATCATGCTCGAGGCGGACCGGATCCCGAGCTACGTCATCCAGAAGGCCCTCGTCGACATCAAGGAGTACGGCTACGAGGACGTGAAGGCGAACTTCAGCGAGGGCGCCTGGAAGGACGTCTCGGTGGGCGACGCGGTCTACGCGGCCCCGGTCGACGGCGGGCCGATGGGCATGATCTACCGCAAGGACGTCTTCGAGACGTACGGCATCACCCCGCCCACCACGTGGGACGAGTACGAGACCGCGGCGCAGAAGGTCAAGGACGCGGGCGGCCCGCTCTTCGGCGACTTCGGCGCCAACGTGCCGGCCGTCGTCATGGCGCTGCAGATCCAGAAGGGCGCGACGCCGTTCGAGTACGACCCGACGAAGCCGACCGAGATCGGCATCGAGCTCGACGACGACGCCTCCAAGGAGGTGCTCGACTACTGGGCGGGCCTGGTGGAGAAGGGCCTCGTCGGCACCCAGGACCAGTTCACGCCCGAGTACATCTCCGGCGTCGTCGGCGGGAAGTACGCGACCTACGTGTCGGCCGCGTGGGCCCCGGGCTACCTCACCGGCGCGGGCGTCGGCAAGGGCGCGGACGCCGGCACCTTCGCGACCGCCCCTCTGCCGCAGTGGGACCCGGCGGACCCGGTGAGCGTCAACTGGGGCGGGTCGGCGTTCGCCGTCACGGCGCAGGCCTCGGACAAGGAGCTCGCCGCGAAGGTCGCCTACGGGCTCTACGCCGACGACGCCTCCCTCGAGGACGGCTGGGTCAACCAGGTCATCTTCCCGCTCAACCAGAACGTGCTCACCTCGCCGGAGTTCGTCGACGCGAAGGTCAAGTTCTTCGACGGGCAGCAGGCCAACAAGGAGGTGTACGTGCCGGCGGCCAAGGCCTACAAGGGCTTCACGTACTCCCCCTTCGGCACGTACTACTACGACGCGATGACCAAGCAGCTCGCGAAGATCAACGCGGGTGAGATCAGCGGCTCGGAGGCGGCCGAGGCGCTCCAGGAGGACGTCGTCGCGTACGCGAAGAGCCAGGGCTTCACCGTCACCGGCGACTGACGGGAGGCGACCCCATGACCACCGCACCGGTCACCGCCCCGCCGGCGGCCCGCGCGCCCGCCCCGGAGGGCGGACGGCGCAGGTCGACGACGCGGCCCCTCGTGGGCTGGGCGTTCGTCGCCCCCTTCGCCGTCGTCTTCCTCGTCTTCCTCGTCGCGCCCCTCGCCTACGCCTTCTACCTGAGCCTCTACACCAAGGGCCTGGCGACGGGGACCCGCTTCGCCGGTCTGGAGAACTACCGCCGCGCGTTCACCGACGAGACGTTCCTGCGCGGGGTGTCCCTCGTCGCCCGCTTCTCGCTGGCGCTCATCCCGTTCCAGATGGCGGTCTCGCTCGGGATGGCCCTGCTGCTCGACGGCCTGACGTCGCGCTTCGCCCGCTTCGGCCGGCTCATGATCTTCATGCCGTACGCCATCCCCGCGGTGATCGGCGCGCTCATGTGGGGCTTCCTCTACAGCCGCAACTTCGGCCCGCTGTTCGACCTCTTCGGCGCCTTCGGCGCGAGCGCCCCGGACCTGCTCGGCCGCGAGCTCGTGTTCTTCGGCCTCATGAACGTCGTCACGTGGCAGTGGGCCGGCTACTACATGATCATCCTCTACGCGGCGCTGCAGGGCATCGACCCGACGCTCTACGAGGCCGCGCGGATCGACGGCGCGAGCACCTGGCAGATCGTCCTGCGGATCAAGATCCCGCTCGTCGTCCCCGCCCTGCTGCTCATCCTCGTCTTCGCGATCATCGGCACCCTGCAGTTCTTCAACGAGCCGCAGATCCTGCGCTACCTCGCGGCCGGGTCCATCCCGGCCGACTACACGCCGAACATGTACGCGTACACGCTGGCCTTCAGCTACGGGCAGTTCAACTACGCCTCGGCCATCTCCTTCGCGCTCGGGATCGTCGTGTTCGTCTGCGTGTACGCCTTCCTGTTCGCCACGCGACGCAAGGGGAGCTTCCTCCGGTGAGCACCGACGCCCTGACCCGGCCGACGGCCGCCGCCGTCGCCCGACCCGTCCGCAGGCCGCGCACCCTGGGCGGCCACGTCGTCCTCGCCGGCCTCGTCGTCTACTTCCTCGTGCCGTTCTGGTGGCTCGTCGTCGCGAGCTCGAAGGACGCCTCCGGGCTGTTCGGCGGCAGCAACGCGCTGTGGTTCGCCTCGTCGGTGGACTACGCCGGCAACCTGCGCCAGCTCTTCACCTTCGACGGCGCGATCTACGCGCGCTGGCTGGCGAACTCGGCGCTCTACGCGGTGACCGGCGGCCTCGGCGCGACGGCCCTGGCCGTGCTCGCCGGCTACGGGTTCGCCACGTTCCGCTTCCCGGGCCGCACGCTGACCTTCGCCATGCTCCTCGGCGCCGTCATGGTGCCGATGACGGCGCTCGTCATCCCGACGTTCGTCCTGCTGTCGGAGGTCCGGCTGACGAACACCGTCTGGGCGGTCATCCTGCCCTCGCTGCTCAACCCGTTCGGCGTCTACCTCATGCACGTCTACGCCCGTGACGCCGTGCCGGACGAGCTCCTCGACGCGGCGCGGGTCGACGGGGCGGGCGAGCTGCGGATCTTCGCGCAGATCGCCCTGCCGCTCATGCGCCCGGCCGTCGTCACCGTGCTCCTGCTGTCGTTCGTCGCGACGTGGAACAACTTCTTCCTGCCGCTGGTCATGCTCAACGACAACCGGCTCTACCCGGTGACCGTCGGGCTCAACCTGTGGCAGAGCCTGGCCTCGGCGAACAACGGCGGCGGCACGTCGCTGTGGAGCCTCATCGTCATCGGCGCCCTGGTGTCGGTCGTCCCCCTGATCATCGCGTTCCTCGGCCTGCAGCGGTACTGGCAGGGCGGGCTGTCCATCGGGAGTCTCAAGTGACCTCTGCTGTCCCCTCGGCACGTGTCCGGATCGACCCGCACGCCGTCGCGGGTCCCGTCCGTCCCCGCACCTTCGGCGCGTTCGTCGAGCACCTCGGGCGCAGCGTGTACGACGGCATCTACGAGCCGGGCCACCCCACGGCCGACGAGGAGGGCTTCCGCGGCGACGTGCTGGCCCTCGTCCGCGAGCTCGGCGCGACGACGATCCGCTACCCCGGCGGCAACTTCGTCTCCGGCTACCGCTGGGAGGACGGCGTCGGACCGCGCGAGAGCCGGCCCGTGCGGCGCGACCTCGCGTGGCACTCGCTCGAGACGAACCAGGTCGGCGTCGACGAGTTCATGCGCTGGGCCGGGCAGGTCGGCAGCGAGGTCATGATGGCCGTCAACCTCGGCACCCGCGGCATCGAGGCGGCGCTCGACCTGCTCGAGTACTGCAACGCCGACCCGGGCACCGCCCTCGCCGACCAGCGCGTCGCGAACGGGTCCAAGGCGCCGTACGGGATCACGATGTGGTGCCTCGGCAACGAGATGGACGGGCCGTGGCAGGTCGGCCACATGTCCGCGCAGGACTACGGCTCGATCGCCGCGCGCACCGCGGCGGCCATGCGGCAGGCCGAGCGCGACCTCGAGCTCGTCGTCTGCGGCTCGTCGTCGGCGCAGATGACGACGTTCGGCGAGTGGGAGCGCGTCGTCCTCGAGCAGTGCTACGACCACGTCGACTACATCTCCTGCCACGCGTACTACCAGGAGTTCGACGGCGACCTGGGCTCGTTCCTCGCCTCCGCGCTCGACATGCAGCACTTCGTCGACACCGTCGTCGCCACGGCGGACTCGGTCGGCATGCGGCGCAGGAGCCGCAAGCGGATCCAGCTCTCGTTCGACGAGTGGAACATCTGGTACCTCGACCGCTGGCAGGCGACCGCCCCGACGATCACCGACTGGCCGGTGGCGCCGCGCCTGCTCGAGGACGTCTACTCGGTGGCCGACGCCGTCGTCGTCGGCAGCCTCCTCATGACCCTGCTGCGCAACACCGACCGGGTCGCGAGCGCCTCGCTCGCCCAGCTCGTCAACGTCATCGCCCCGATCATGACCGAGCCCGGCGGGCCGGCCTGGCGGCAGACGACGTTCCACCCGTTCTCGATCACCCGCCGGCTCGCCGCCGGCGAGGTCCTGCGGCCGCGGGTCGACTGCGGCACCTACGAGACCGCGCGGTACGGCACCGCCCCGCTCGTCGACGCCGTCGCGACGCACGACGCCGAGGCCGGCACCGCCGCGGTCTTCCTCGTCAACCGCTCGACGAGCGAGCCGCTCACCGTCACGGTCGACGTCGCGGCGCTCGGCGTCACGGCGGTCACCGAGGCGACGGGGATCTGGGACGACGACGTCTACGCGACGAACACCCTCGAGCACCCCGAGCGGGTCACGCCGCGGGCGAACACGACCGCGACGGTCTCGGACGGGACGCTCACCGTCACGCTGCCGCCGGTCTCGTGGACGGCGGTGGCCCTGGCCTGAGCCCTCGGGCGCGCCCCGGCCTCACGTCCTCGCCGCCGCCGGGGCGCGCAGCCCGCCGACGACCCAGGCGACGAGCATGTCGTCGACCCGGTCCGGCAGCGCGGCGTCCGGGCCCAGCGCGACGTCGGCGGACGTGACGGCGCCCACCGCGGCGAGGACGGCGTCGTGCCGCAGCTTCAGCTCCTCCGGGCCGAGGTGGGGCAACGCTGCGGCGAGCCGCGCCACGAGGTGGGTGTCGACGGCCTCCCGCACGACGTCGAGGTTCTCGAGCATGCCCGGCGCGCGCTCGGTCATGCCGCGCCGGATGAGCGCCCACAGGCGGGTCTCCCGGGCGTCCTTGCCGCGCTCGGACAGCGCCGGCGCGAGCCAGACGCGCACGAGGTCCTCCAGCGGTGCGCCGTCGTCGAGCGCCTCGAGCCGGCGGCGCTGCCGCTCGGCCACCTCGCGCAGGGCGTCGGCGAAGACGAGCGCGAGCAGGGCGTCCTTGGACCCGTAGTGGTAGCTCACCGCGGCGACGTTGGCGTCCGCGCGCTCGGTGATGTCGCGCAGCGTCGTCGCCGCCTGGCCCTTGTCGTGGAGCAGCTCCTCGGCGGCGGCGCGGAGCCGTTCGGCGGTCGACGGGGTCACGCCCTCGATCCTGCCCGCCTCTTGCGCGATGTTCAAGCGCTTGATTCAATCAAGCGATTCAAGCAAGCGCTTGAGCGGGAGGAGAGGGACATGTCCGCACTGCTGGAACGGGTCGGCGCGGGAGCCGCACGCCGACCGTGGCGCGTGTTCGCCGGCTTCGTGCTCGCCCTGGTCGTGCTCGGCGGCGTCGCCGGCGGGGTGGGAGCCGGCTTCACCGACGAGGTCCGACTCGGGGACACCGACTCCCAGCGCGCCTCGGACCTGCTCACCGAGCGGTTCCCCGCCGCCGCGGGCGACACGGCGACGCTCGTGTTCCACGACGACGCGGGCGTGCGGGACGGCGAGAGCGCGCAGGCGGTCGCCGGGGTGGTCGAGGAGGTCTCGGGGCAGCCGGACGTCGAGTCGGTGTCGCCGCCGCAGGTCTCGGCCGACGGCACGACGAGCTTCGTCACCGTGCTCTACACGCAGAAGGCCGCGGACCTCTCCGCCGAGACGCTCCAGCGGCTCGAGGACGCCGTCGCGCCGCTCGAGTCGGACGGCGTCGAGGCGAGCATGCGCGGTCCGGTCGTCGACCGCTGGCGCGAGCGCCCCGTCCCGCTCGGCGAGGTGATCGGCCTGGTCGCCGCCGTCGTCCTCGTGACCCTGCTCTTCCGGTCGGTCGTCGGATGCGTCGTCACGGTCGGCGCGGCGCTGCTCGGCCTCGCGCTCGGCAACACCGTCCTCGCGGTCCTGTCCGGCTTCGTCGACATCCCGACCGTCGCGCCGACGATCGCGATCATGCTCGGGCTCGGCGCCGGGGTGGACTACGCGCTCTTCCTCGTCGCCCGGTTCCGGCGGCGGCTGCGCGCGGGCGACGACGTCGTCACGGCGGCCGCCCGGGCCAACAGCACGACGGGGACCGCCGTCGTCACCGCCGGCGCCATCGTCGTCGTGTCGATCTGCGGCCTCTACGTCACCGGCATCACGATCATCGGCCGGATGGGCCTGGCCGCGGCCGTCGTCGTCGCCGTCGCCGCCGTGACGACCGTGACGCTCGTCCCCGCGGCGCTGCGCCTAGCCGGCCGGCGCGTCCCGCCGAAGGCGGAGCGGGCCGCGGGCCCGGCGCCGCTGCCCGACGGCGAGGAGG
>JBQGCR010000366.1:0-10654 GCA_052038585.1 Kineosporiaceae bacterium | reverse complement strand
GCTCGTCGCGCTCGCGCGCGACGTGCGGGGCCACGTCGCCGCGCAGCGGGGGGACCACGCGACGGCGCTCGACGTGGCCCTGCAGGGCCTGGCCGACGCCCGCCGCTCCGGGGCGCTGCACGACCAGTACAACCTCCTCGGCGGCCTCGCCGAGGACGCGCTGCGGCTGGGGCTGCTCGACGACGCCGAGCACTACCTCGACGAGGCCGACCGCGTCGCCGCGCTGACCGGCGCGACGTACATGGAGGACATCAACCTCGTCCTGCGCGCGCTCGTCGCCCTCGCGCAGGGCCGGCCCGGGACGGCGCACGGCCTCGCGCTCGTCGCGCTGCAGTCGCAGAACCGGCGCCAGGACCCGGGTCTCGTGCCGGACGCGCTGGGCGTCGCGGCGGCCGCGTACACGGACCTGGGCCGTGGCGAGGACGCCGCCCGCGCCTGGGGGGCCGCCGACGCGCTCTACGCCCGGGCGGGCCTGCCGCCGGCGCGGATCGGCCCCGAGGTGGCCGCACGACGCGGTCCCTGCGCCGCGGCGCTCGGCGAGCGCTTCGACGCCCTGGCCCGGATCGGCGCCGCGGACCCCGACGGCGTCGTCGCCCGGCTCCTCGCGCCGCGCCCGCACCGCCTCGCCGTGCGGCCCCTTCCCGCGGCCGACGCCGGCTGACGCCCGCCGCGCGTCACACGCGCGTAACAGGCGGCTGCCAAGATCGGGCGCCATGACGGAGCGGGACGCGGACGAGCCGGCCAGGGCCGCGGGCCCGATCGAGGACCTCCTCGAGGGCCTGCGCGAGCGCCTCCAGCCGCTGCGCGACGGCGAGATCGCCACGTACATCCCGCAGCTCGCCGTCGCCGACCCCGAGACCTTCGGGCTCGCCCTGGCGACCCTCGACGGCCACGTCTACGAGGCCGGCGCCCAGGTGCCCTTCACCATCCAGTCGGTGAGCAAGCCCTTCGTCTACGCCCTGGCCATCGCCGACCGGGGGCTCGACGTCGTCCTCGAGCACGTCGGCGTCGAGCCGAGCGGCGACCCGTTCAACCAGATCAGCCTCGACGAGCGGACGTCGCGGCCGTTCAACCCCATGGTGAACGCCGGCGCGATCGTCACGACGTCGCTCGTGCCGGGGGACCGCGAGGAGCAGTTCGGGCGCATCCACGCGGGCCTGTCCGCCTTCGCCGGGCGTCCCCTCGACGTCGACGAGACCGTCTTCGCCTCCGAGCGCGAGACCGGCGACCGGAACCGGGCCATCGCCTACCTCATGCGGACCGCCGGCCTCGTCGGGGCGGACGTCGACGGCGTCCTCGACGTCTACTTCCGCCAGTGCGCCGTCCTCGTCACCGCGCGCGACCTCGCCGTCATGGCCGCCACCCTCGCCGCGGGCGGCGTCAACCCGGTGACCGGCGAGCAGGTCGTCCCCCGCGACGTCGTCGGCCGCGTCCTCACCCTCATGACGACGTGCGGGATGTACGACTACGCCGGGGAGTGGCTCTACCGCGTCGGGCTGCCCGCCAAGAGCGGCGTCTCCGGCGGGATCAGCGCCGTCCTGCCCGGTCAGCTCGGCCTGGGCAGCCACTCCCCGCTGCTCGACGCGCAGGGCAACAGCGTCCGCGGGATCGCCGCGTGCGAGGAGCTGTCGTCCCGGTTCGCGCTGCACATGCTCCAGTCCGCCGTCCGCGTCCCGGACCGCCCGCGGTCGGCCTACCGGCTGGACAGCGTCCGCTCGCAACGCGTCCGGGTCGCCGCCGAGCGGGAGCTGCTCGACGAGCACGGCCGGCAGGTCGTCGTCCACGAGCTCGCGGGCGACGTCGTCTTCGCCACCGTCGAGCGGTTCGTCCGCGCGACGCGCGAGGACCCCGAGCCCGCCGGCTGGCAGGTGCTCGACCTGCACCGGGTGACCCGGCTCGACGTCGCCCCGGTCGAGCTGCTCACCGCGTTCGCGACCGGGCTCAAGGCGGGCGGGGCGGGCGTCGTCGTCGTCCCGCCGGACGCGCTCGGGGCGCGCCGCGCGCTCGGCCAGCTCGACGCCGACCACACGGCCGCGGGGCTGGAGCAGGCGCTCGAGTGGTGCGAGGACGCGCTGCTCGCGAGCCTGGGGCTGGTCCGCACGCTCCAGGAGCGCGCGGTCCCGATGGCGGAGGAGGACCTGCTCGCGGGCCTGCCGCCGGAGGCGGTCGCCCGGATCGCGGAGATGACGACGACGGTGGTCGTGCCCGCCGGCCAGATCGTCTTCGCCGAGGGCGCCCGGCCGGACGGCATGTACTTCGTCGCGGCCGGTCAGGTCTCGGCGGACATCCGCACCGCGAGCGGGCTGCGGACCCGGCTGAGCACCATCGGCCCGGGCTCGTCCTTCGGCGAGCTCGGGCTCGTCGACGGCAGCCCGCGCTCCACCCGGATCGTCACCGACGACCCGACACTGCTCTACCACCTGTCGACGCAGGCCTTCGCCGACCTCTCCGCCTCGGACCCGGCGACGGCGCTCCAGCTGTACCGGGCGATCGCCGTGAGCCTGTCCGCGCGGTTGCGGCGCTCGACGGCGCAACTCGCCGCCGCCGCGCAGCGGTAGTCCCCGGCGTCGGGGCCGGCCGCTACTCCGGCGCGAGCCGCTCCCCGCCGGCCACGGCGACGTCGACGCGGTTGCCCGCCGGGGCGAGCGGGCAGACCCACTCCGGCGAGTAGGCGCACGAGGGGTTGTAGGCGAAGTTCAGGTCGACGACGAGCGCGCCGTCCCGGCCGAGGTCGGCCCCCTTGACGGTGTCGAGGAGGTAGCGCCCGCCGCCGTAGGTGTCCGGCGAGGTGTCACGCAGCGGCAGGAAGACCCCGCCGCCGTAGGACTCGAGCCACCACACGTCGAGGTCGCCGACGCCCGGCAGGCGGGCGATCCCCAACCGGGAGAAGGGGACGTCGCCGTCGACCCCGGTGTCGACCGTCCACGCGACCGGCTCGACGTCGGTGTCGACGGCCACCTCGAAGCGCAAGGCGGGGTCGTAGGCGTCGACCGGGACGCCGCCGAAGCCGTCCCGCTCGTCCTTCGGGACGGGCGACGCCGGGTGCGTCGAGAGCAGCCGGTTGCGTCCGTCGGCCCACAGCGCGTGTCCCGCCGCCGGGTCGGCCTCCGCGCGCACCTGCGCGTAGAGGTCGTGGATGCGACGGCGCCAGTCGAGCGTGGAGAAGGACACGCTCGATCGTCGGTCAGGACGCGGGGCCGCGCCCGTCGAGAAGCGGCCGCGACGGGTCCCACGTCGTCCCGTGCTCGGCGTCGTACCGCCGGCGCGCCATCCCGGACAGCGCCTCGAGGCACACCCGGTTCGCCAGCGCCGCAGTGATGTCGGCGTGGTCGTACGACGGCGCGACCTCGACGACGTCCATCCCGACGACGGGCAGCTCGAGCGCGATCCGGCGGACGGCGTCGAGGAGCTGGCGGGCGGACAGGCCGCCCGGCTCGGGGGTGCCCGTGCCGGGCGCGTGCCCGGGGTCGCAGACGTCGATGTCGACGGACAGGAAGACGCCGTCGCAGTCGTCGAGCGCGATCTCGAAGGCCTCGGTGAGGCAGGCGTCGAGCCCGCGGTGGACGATCTCGGTCATCTCGTAGGACCGCATGCCCTGCTCGGCCATCCAGCCGAGCGTCTCCGGGCCCGGCCAGTACCCGCGCAGGCCCATCTGGAGGAACCGGTCCCCGCGCACGGCCCCGCTCTCGATGAGCCGGCGCATCGGCTGGCCGTGCCCGACGAGCGAGCCGAACTCGATGTCGCCGGTGTCGGCGTGGGCGTCGAAGTGGATGACGCTCACCCGGCCCCAGCCGCGGCCGCGGGCCACGCCGGTGCAGTTCGGCCAGGTGATCGTGTGGTCGCCGCCGAGGACGAGCGGGACGACGCCGTTCGAGGCGAGCGTCGTCACCGCGGCCTCGAGGTCCGCGCAGGACCGGGCGGCGTCCCCGGAGTACATCTCGACGTCCCCGGCGTCGAGCACGCGCAGGTCCTGGAGGCCGTCGACGCGCAGCGCGAGCGAGGGCCGCGACCCGTCGTGCGGGAGGTAGTCCGTCGTCCGGATGGCCTGCGGCCCGAAGCGGGCGCCCGCGCGGTAGGACGTCCCGCCGTCGAAGGGGGCGCCGAGGACGACGACGTCGGCGCCCGCGTACGTCTCCGGTTCGTCGACCGTGCACCGGTCGACGCCGAGGTAGGTGACGTCTGGGCCGAACTGGGGACCGTACCGGGGCGTCATGACCGCCGAGCGTAGCGCCGGCCGGCTCGGCACACTGGAGGCATGGAGGGGCGACCGTCCGTCGAGGAGCAGATCCGGGCCGCGCAGGCCCGCGGGGACTTCGACGACCTGCCGGGCAAGGGCAAGCCGCTGAAGCTGCCCGAGGTGCACGACCCCGACTGGTGGGTCAAGGCCTTCATGGCGCGCGAGGGGATCGACACCTCGGTGCTCGTCCACCCGACGATCGCCCTGCGCCGCGAGCGGGACACGTACCCGGCCTCGCTCGTCGACCTGACCCGCGAGGACGACGTCCGCGCCGTCCTCGAGGACTACAACCGCCGCGTCGTCGCGGAGTGGCGCCGCCCGGCCGTCGGCCCGACGCTGCCGGTCGCCGCCCGGCAGGTCGACGTCGGGTCCATGCTCGCCGCATGGGCGCGGCTGCGGGCGGACCTGCCGGCGCCCGAGCCCGAGCCCGTCGTCGCCGAGCCGCCCCGGCCCGGGTGGTGGCGCCGGCTCCTCCGTAGGCTGACCGGGTGACGGACGCCTACTACGAACCCCTCGGCGGCGGCCGCTACCGCCCCACCGAGCACGTCCAGGGGGCCTGGCGCGCCGACGAGCAGCACATGGCACCGGTGGGCGGCCTGCTCGTCCACGCGATCGAGACCCACGCGCCGCGCGAGGACCTGCAGCCGGCCCGGGTCACCTTCGACATCCTCGGCGTGATCCCGTTGCGGGACAGCCTCGTCGAGGTGAGGACGCTGCGGCCGGGGCGGACGATCGAGCTCGTCGAGGCGACGCTGTCGGTCGACGGGCGCGCCGCCGTCCGGGCCACGGCGTGGCGGCTCCAGCGCGCGGACACCGCTGCGGTGCAGGGTGGTTCGGTGGACGGCGCCCCGCCGATGCCGGCCCCGGACACGCTCACCGAGTCCACGGGGCTCTCCGCCTGGGGCGGCGGCTTCATCGCCTCGCTCTCCTCGCGCCGCAGCGCCGACTCGGTCCCGGGCCGGGCGCGCTCGTGGGTGCGCAGCGACATCACCCTGCTCCCCGAGCCGGTCTCGGCGACGGCGTCCTTCGCCCGCCTCGTCGACACCGCGAACGGGCTCAACGCCCGGGTCGACCCGCAGGAGTGGATGTTCCCCAACGTCGACCTGACGATCCACCTGTTCCGCGAGCCGGTCGGCGAGTGGGTCGGGATCGACGGCCACCAGGTCCACGGCGCGACCGGGGTCGGGCTGACGTCGTCCACCCTGCACGACGTCCTGGGTCCGGTCGGCCGCGCCGAGCAGTGCCTGACCGTCCGCCCGGTCCCGCCCGGCGGCCTGTGACCTTGTCCGGCGCGAGGCGTGGCGCCAGAATGGCGCCATGCCGAGCATCCAGATCAAGGGCGTTCCCGAGGCGACTCACGCCGTCCTCCGCGCTCGAGCGGCGCGATCGCACCAGTCGTTGCAGGAGTACCTGCTCCGTCTGCTGACGGAGGAAGCGTCTGTGCCGACGATGGAGGAGGTTCTGGACAGAGCCTCGGGCCTGGAGGGCGGTCACGTCTCCTTCGCCGAGGCCGTCGAGGCGGTGAGGGAAGATCGCGATCGTCGTTGACGCCAGCGTCGTCGTCCCCGCCCTGAGTGACGACGGCGCGCACGGCGAGGCAGCACGCTCGCGGCTGGCGGTCGAGCGGCTCGTCGTCCCGGAGCTGCTGACCATCGAGGTCCTCTCCGCGATACGTCGGTTGACCGGGACCGGGAACATCACTCCTCGACGCGCGGAGACCGCCATGGCCCTGCTCCGCGATCTGCCCGCCCTTCGCGTTCGGCACGCGGGTCTGGTCGAGCGGGTCTGGGCTCTCAAGGAGACGGTGACGGCCTCTGACGCCGTCTACGTGGCCGTCGCCGAGTCGTTGTCGTTGCCGCTCGTCACGGCGGACCGTCGTCTGGCTCGCGCGCCTGGACTGCGGTGTGACGTGGAGGTCTTGGGCTGACCGACGTCAGGCCTGCTGCTGGGCGATCGCCTTGTGGTGGCGGATGACCTCATCGATGACGAAGGTGAGGAAGCGCTCGGCGAAGACGGGGTCGAGGTCGGCGTCGGCCGCGAGCCGGTGCAGCCGCTCGATCTGGCGCTGCTCGCGGCCCGGGTCGGAGGCCGGCATGCCGTGCGCGGCCTTGAGCGCCCCGACCTTCTGGGTGCACTTGAACCGTTCGGCGAGCAGGTGGATCACCGCGGCGTCGAGGTTGTCGATGCTCGCGCGCAGGGCGAGGAGCTCCTCGGCCGCATGGTCCGGGATCACGCTGTCCACGTCCGCAGGGTAGTCGAGCCCGGCCGATGAGTTCCGCGCCGCTCGGCGGTCGGACACCATGACGGACGACCCGCGGCCCGAGGAGACACCATGCCCCTGCGCGACGACGCCCCGCTCGGGGCCCCTTGCTGGGTGGACCTGCAGACGAGCGACCCGGAGCGGGCCAAGGCCTTCTACGGCGAGCTGCTCGGGTGGGAGGCCGAGGACGGCGACCCGGCCTTCGGCGGCTACCTCAACTTCCGCCGCTACGACGTCCGGGTGGCCGGCTGCATGCGCAGCGACGCGCAGGCGCCGGTGTCCGACGTCTGGTCGGTGTACCTGCGCACGGACGACGCCGCCAAGACGCTCGAGACGGCGGCCGCGCACGGCGGCCAGGTGATCGTCCCCGCGATGCCGGTCGGCGACATGGGCGTCATGGGTTTCCTCATCGACGCCTCGGGCGCCGCGGTCGGCGTCTGGCAGCCAGGCTCCCACCGGGGCACCGGCGCGATCATGGACGCCGGGACGGCGAGCTGGTTCGAGCTCCACACCCGCGACCACGCGGCCGCCGTCCGCTTCTACCGGGACGTGTTCGGCTGGGAGACGTCCGTGCTCGGCGACACCGACGAGTTCCGGTACACCCAGATGGTCGCCGACGGCGGCGAGTGGGCCGGGATCATGGACGCCTCGGCCTACCTGCCGGACGTCGTGCCGCCGTACTGGGCCGTCTACTTCGCCGTCGACGACACCGACGCCGCCGTCGCGACGCTGACCCGGCTCGGCGGCGCGGTGCACCGGGAGCCGACCGACAGCCCGTACGGCAGGATCGCCGAGGTCGCCGACCCGCTCGGCGCGTCCTTCCGCCTCGTCGGGCCGAACGTCGCGGAGCCGCAGCAGGGCTGACCGGCGTGCCGTCGACCGACGGCCCGTCCGTCCGCTACAGTCGAACGGGTGTTCGACACCACGTCGTCCGCCCTCGGCCTGCTGCACGGGCTGAACGACGCGCAGCGGTCCGCCGTCACGCACGACGGCGGGCCGCTGCGCGTGCTCGCCGGCCCGGGCACGGGGAAGACGACGACGCTGACCCACCGGGTCGCCTGGCTCGTCGCCACCGGGACGCCTGCCGAGCGGATCCTCCTGCTGACCTTCACCCGCCGCGCGGCCCGCGAGATGGTGCGCCGCAGCGAGGTCCTCCTCGCCCGGCACGCGCGCGAGACCGGGACCGCCTCCGGCCGGGTCCGCGGCGGCACCTTCCACTCCGTCGCGCACCGGACGCTGCGCCGGTACGCGACGCGGCTCGGGCTGCCCGAGGGGTTCGGCGTGCTCGACCCGTCCGACGCCGCCGACGTCATGGACCTCGTCCGGCACGACCTCGGGCTGGCCGCCACGACGGGGAAGCGCTTCCCGCGCAAGGCCGCCCTGCTCGACGTCTACTCCCGCGTCGTCAACGCGCAGCGCCCGCTGCCGCAGGTGCTCGCCGAGACCGTGCCGTGGGCGGCCGACCGGGCGGACGACGTCGCCGCCGTCTGCCGCGGCTACGTCGCCCGCAAGCGCGCCCTCGGCGTCCTCGACTTCGACGACCTGCTCCTGCACTGGCTCGCCGCGACCGCCGACCCGCGGATCGGGCCGTCGCTCGCCGGCGAGGTCGACCACGTGCTCGTCGACGAGTACCAGGACGTCAACGCGGTCCAGGTGGACATCGTGCGGGCGCTGCGGGTGCGCGACCCGCGGCTCACCGTCGTCGGCGACGACGCCCAGGCGATCTACGGCTTCCGGGCCTCCGACCCCCGGCACATCCTCGACCTCGAGGCCGTGTTCCCCGGCGCCCGGACCGTCGTCCTCGAGGAGTCCTACCGCGCGGGGCAGCCCGTGCTCGACGTCGCGAACGCCGTCGCGGCGGCGGCCCCCGAGGGCTTCACCGCCGTGCTCCGCGCCGCGGCCGGGACGCCCGTGGCGCAGCGGCCGACGCTGCGGCACTGCGCCGACGAGGCCGCCCAGACCGAGGCGGTCTGCGAGCGCGTGCTCGCCCTGCGCGAGGAGGGGCTGCGGCTCCAGGACCAGGCGGTCGTCGTCCGCGCCGCGCACCACTCCAACGCCCTCGAGCTGGAGCTGTCCGCCCGGCGGATCCCCTACGTGAAGTACGGTGGGCTGAAGTTCCTCGAGGCGGCGCACGTCAAGGACCTGCTCGCCGCGTTCCGGCTCGCCGACAACGCCCGCGACGAGCTCGCGTGGTTCCGGCTGCTCCAGCTCCTCCCGGCGGTCGGCCCCGCGACGGCCCGCCGCGCGGTCACGGCCCTCGGGCTCCCGGCCGGCGAGGAGTCCGGCGACGGCGAGGTGCTCCTGCGCTGGCCGCTCGCCGCCGCCCTGCTCCCGCCCGCCGCGCGCGAGCACGCCGACGCCGTCGCCGTCGCCTTGGTCCGCGCCGAGGGCGAGAGCGTCGGCGCGCACGCCGAACGGCTGCGGGCCGCCGTCGCCCCGCTCGTCGAGGGCGCGTACGACGACGCCGCGGTGCGACTGGCCGACCTCGACGCCGTCGTCGCCGCCGCGTCCGAGGTCCCACGTCTGTCCGACGTCGCCGCCGAGCACGCCCTCGACCCGCCCGCCTCGACCGCCGACCTCGCCGGCCCGCCGCTCGTCGACGAGGACTGGCTCGTGCTGACGACCGCGCACTCGGCGAAGGGGCTGGAGTGGGAGGCGGTGCACGTCCTGCACGCGAGCGACGGCAACTGGCCGTCGGACATGAACCTCACGACGGACACCGGCCTGGAGGAGGAGCGCCGCGTCCTCTACGTCGCGCTGACCCGCGCCCGGCGCTCGCTCGACGTCTACGTCCCGCAGCGCTACCACCACCACGCCCGCGCCCTGGACGACCCGCACTCGTGGAGCCAGGTCTCGAGGTTCCTCGACGGCGGCGTCCGGGCGACGATGGCCGAGCGCCACCACGGCTGGCCCGACCAGGCTGCGCACCCCGCCGGGGCGCCCGCCGGCTCGGCCGTCGCGAACGCCGCCGACCTCGTCGCCGCCCGCCTCGAGAGCCTCTGGTCCTGACCGCCGACTCCGCACCCAGTCCCGCCGACTCCGCACCCAGTCCCGCCGACTCCGCAAGGATGGCGGCATGACGCACGCGCTCTCCGGCGAGCCGGCCGAGGACTCGTGACGACGGACGACGACGCCCTCGCGCTCGGCCAGAAGCTCGTCCAGGTCGTCGACGTCGGCCGGAAGGTGTCGACCTACAAGCTGGCGTCACTCGTCGCGCTCCTCGACGTCTGCCTCGGCTCGGACGACCTCGCCCCCGACGCGCCGCTGCAGGTCCACCTCGACGACCTCGCGGACCGGGTCGTCGACCTCTACTGGCCGCAGGTCCGACCCTTCTCCGCGGACGGGACGATGCTCCGGCAGCATCCCGGCGGCGGCGGCGTCATCCTCGACCTGCTCGGCCGCCTCCGCGACCACGCGCACCGCCGGAAGGTCGCCAGCGCCGCTCGGCTCGCGGAGCTCGGCGATCCGCTGCTCCGCCGCACCCGTCGCCGGGTGGCGGTCCAGCTGGCCGCGATGCCGCTGACCCATCTCCAGACGTTGCCCACCGGGACCGTCCCGTTCCTCTACGACGAGCCGTGGCTGCACAAGAAGGTCACCGGCGCGACGGTCGACGCGCACGGGTCGGCCATCACGCTGCTGCCCGGTGTGGCGTGGCACCTCGCCCGCCTGTCCGGACTCCTGCGGCCCATGCTCCTCGCCGCGTGGGAAGCCAAGGTCGTCCGGCTCAACTCGGACCTGCGCGAGCAGGACGTCAGCGGCTTCCTCTTCGGCGCCGAGCGCGCCGCCCTGGCTCACGCGGCCGCCGACCTCGCCGACCTCCAGGACGGACGCTGCTTCTACTGCGCGGCCCCGCTGCGCAAGGCCGCCGTGCACGTCGACCACGTCCTTCCGTGGTCGCGGGTCCCGCTCGACGGGACGGCGAACCTCGTCGCGACCGACGTCCGCTGCAACCTCGACAAGCGCGACGCGCTGCCCGTGCCGGCGCACCTCGAGCGCGCCCTCGCCCGCGACGACGCGGACCTGCGCGCCGTCGCGGCGGGCTCCCTGCCGCTGCTGCGGGACCGCACCCGATCAGCGGGCCGGGCGCTCTACGCGGCGACGCCGTCCGGCACGCCGCTGTGGCTCGCGACCGGGGTCTACGAGCTCAACCGTTCATG
>JBQGCR010000365.1:0-6736 GCA_052038585.1 Kineosporiaceae bacterium | reverse complement strand
CTCGCCCTCGTCCCGGACGGCTGGCTGACGTCGATGAACTCGGCGATCGGGGACGACCGCCCCGCGCAGGCCTGGCGGGAGCGCTACCTCACCTACCTCGTGGCCCGGCTCGGCGCCCCACGGGCCTGGCGGCCCGGCGCCGGCGAGGCGGGTGCGGCATGACGCCCTTCCAGTACGCCGTGCTGCGCGCCGTCCCCCGGGTCGACCGGGGCGAGTGCGTCAACGTCGGCGTCGTCCTCTACTGCGGCCCGCTCGACGCGCTCGACGTGGCCGTCCACGTCGAGGACGCGCGGCTGCGCGCCCTCGACCCGGGCGTCGACGTCGACGCCGTCCGCGGCGCCCTGCGCACCGTCACCGCCGTCTGCGCCGGGGACCCCGCGGCGGGCCACGCCGCGGCCGGGTCCCGCAAGGAGCGGTTCGGCTGGCTCGTCGCCCCGCGGAGCACCGTCGTCCAGCCCGGCCCGGTCCACTGCGGCGTCACGGCCGACCCGGCCGCCACGCTGGCCGGACTCTTCGGGCGGCTCGTCCTGCCGCCGTCGGCCGTCTAGCCCCTTTACCTCGGGCGCCCCGGTGCCGGACCCTGTGGCTGCGTGCGGCCCGCGGGCGGCCGGCGTCGGGGAGGTCGGCATGGCGACGGCGACGCAGGGGCAGGCTGCGGGGCAGCAGCCGGAGGACCGGCAGCGCCGCCGGGACCGCGCGCTCAAGGTCGCCATCGCGACCGTCGTCCTGCTCGCCACCGTCGGCGGCGTCGTGTGGGCGGCGAGCTGGGCGTGGCGCGAGCTGCGCCCGGCCGAGCCCACCGCGTCGGCCGCCCCCGCGCCCCTGCCCGCGACGCCGCAGGAGGCCGTCCAGGCCTACCTCGCCGCGATCGCCGCCGGGGACGGTCCCGCGGCCCGCGCCCTCGTCGTCCCCGCCTCGGCGCCCGCCCTCCTCGACGCGATCGGCTCCGACCTCGGCAACGTCGAGCGCCTCGTCGACCTGTCCGTGGGCGAGCCGGCCCCCGTGGCGCCCGGCGGCGCGGGGGCGACCCCGGCGCCCGGCGCCGCGAACGCCGTCGTCGTCCCCGTCACCTACGGCGTCGTCTACCGCAACCAGATCAGCGGCAACAACGGCGGCACGCGGCGCTGGGTCGTGCTCGAGGAGCAGGCGGCCGGCGGCTGGCTCGTCCGGGACGTGCGGACCACGCCGTGACCCTTGCCACGGCGCTTTACAGAACCTATGGTGATGTCAACCACCGGCTGTGACGCGCGCCACGCGCCCACGGCCTCGCCCATCCGCCGTCCGCCGCCCAGGACGCCGAGCCCCAGGGAGTTGACATGGCCGCCGGCTCTGTCCCTGCCGGCCCGTCGCCGTCGAGGCTGACCGGTCGCACCGCCTCGGGTCCCACCGCCGGGGCCCTCCGCCGCTCGCAGTCCGCGGGGGAGGTCGCGAGCACGGACTGGACGGACACCAAGCGGTGGCTGTGGCTCATCGGCCTGCTCGTCCCGACGATCCCCTTCGCGTCGGTGCTCTTCCCGGTCGTCACCGGCTTCGACCTGCTGTGGTGGTTCGGCCCGATGTTCGTCTTCGGGGTCATCCCGATGATCGACGTCGTCGTCGGCCTCGACAACGAGAACCCGCCGGACGAGGCGATCGCCTGGCTCGAGCAGGACCGCTACTACCGGTGGGTCACCTTCGCCTACCTGCCGATGCAGTTCGCCGGCGTCGTCGTCGCGTGCTGGGCCTGGTCGACGCTGGACATGTCGTGGGTCGACAAGCTCGGCCTGGCGATCAGCGTCGGCTGCGTGACGGGCATCGGGATCAACACCGCGCACGAGCTCGGCCACAAGACGGTCGACCTCGAGCGGTGGCTCGCCAAGATCTGCCTCGCGCCGACGTTCTACGGCCACTTCTACATCGAGCACAACCGCGGCCACCACGTCCGGGTCGCGACGCCGGAGGACCCGGCGAGCAGCCGTCTCGGCGAGAGCTTCTACGCCTTCCTGCCGCGCACCGTCGTCGGCAGCCTGCGCTCGGGCTGGGCGCTCGAGGCCAAGCGGATGCGCCGACGCGGACTGCGGGTGCTCGACCTGCGCAACGACGTCGTCAACTCCTGGCTCATGTCGGTCGCGCTCGTCGCCGTCCTCGGCGTCGCGTTCGGGCCGCAGGTGCTGCCGTGGGTCGTCGTCCAGGGCGTCTTCGGCTTCCTCCTCCTCGAGGTCGTCAACTACCTCGAGCACTACGGGCTCCTGCGCCAGAAGCTGCCCGACGGCCGCTACGAGCGGGTGCGCCCCGAGCACTCGTGGAACAGCGACAACCTCGTGACCAACCTCTTCCTCTTCCACCTGCAGCGGCACTCCGACCACCACGCGAACCCGACCCGGCGCTACCAGTCGCTGCGCTCGGAGACCGGCGCCGGCCAGCTCCCCGCCGGGTACGCGACGATGATCGTCCTGGCCGTCGTGCCGCCGCTGTGGCGCCGGGTCATGGACCACCGGCTCCTGGCCCACTACGGCGGCGACGTCACCCGGGCCAACCTCCAGCCGTCCAAGCGGGCGAAGTACCTGGCGCGGTACGGCGCCCGAGAGGGGGCCGCGGCATGAGCGCGCCGCCCATGGGCTGCCCGGTCTGCGACTTCGTCTACGACCCGGTGGCCGGCCTGCCGCGCGAGGGCTTCCCCGCCGGGACCGCCTTCGAGGACCTGCCGGACGACTTCACGTGCCCGGACTGCGGGGTGCGGGACAAGGTCGACTTCGTGCCCGCCGGGGCCGGGGCTCAGGAGTCGGCGAACTCGGCCATGTAGCGGGTGACCATCTCGGCCACCGTCCCGGCCACGTCCAGCCCGTCGGGACCGGGCTGGACGAGATGGCTGACGACGACGCGTCCGACGACGTCGACGACGTTGGCCATCCGGGTGATCGGCGCCGTGGGGTAGGTGTGCGCGCCCCACGGCGCGATCGCCTGCCAGATCGCGGCGTAGACCGGGGCGGCGTCCGAGGTGAGCAGGCGCAGCAGCTCCGGGTCCCCGTTCGGGCCCTGGTCGAGCACCACGGGCAGCAGGGTGTTGTGCCGGCAGTCCTCGAGGACCACCTCGACCGCGGCGCGCATCGACCGCTCCGGGTCGGTGCCCGACCACAGCGCCTGCGTGAGCAGGGCGAGGATCCGCTCGACCTCGGCGGCGAGGATGCCGCGGGCGAGGCCGTCCTTCGTCGCGAACTGGTCGTAGACCGTCTGCCGGGAGACGCCGGCCCGCGAGGCGACCGCCGCCATCCGGACGCGGCGCCACCCCAGCTCGACGGCCAGCTCGGCCGCCGCCACGCGGATGCGGTCGCGGACGGGGGTGCCCGTCGCGAGGTCCGTGTCCTGGCCGAGGGACGTCACGGGGACATCATGGCGCTCCTGCGGGCACAATCGCGGGCATGCCGGAGCTACCCGAGGTCGAGGCGTTGGCAGGCTTCCTGCGTGAGCGCGCCGTCGGACGCGTCGTCGCCGCGGTGGAGGTCGGCGCGATCAGCGTCCTCAAGACGTACGACCCGCCGCCGACGTCCCTCGCCGGGCTCGAGGTGACGGCGGTGGCGCGGCACGGCAAGTTCCTCGACCTCGACGTCGACGGCCTGCACCTGGTCTTCCACCTCGCCCGGGCCGGCTGGCTGCGCTGGTCGGACAGCCTCCCCGGGACCGTCGTCCGCCCGGGCAAGAGCCCGCTCGCGCTGCGGGTCCGGCTCGACGACCCCGCGCTGGAGACCTCGCCCGGCTTCGACCTCACCGAGCAGGGGACGCAGAAGCGGCTCGCCGTCCACGTCGTCCGCGACCCCGCCGACGTGCCGGGGATCGCGACCCTCGGGCCGGACCCCCTCGCCGACGGCTTCGACCGGGCCGCGCTCGCCGCGATCCTCGGCGGGTCCCGGCAGCAGGTCAAGGGCCTGCTGCGCGACCAGAGCGTGCTCGCCGGGGTCGGCAACGCCTACAGCGACGAGGTGCTCCACGCCGCCCGCCTGTCGCCCTTCGCCATCGCGGCGAAGCTCGGCGACGAGGAGGTCGACCGGCTCTACGCCTCGCTGCGCGAGGTCCTCACCGGCGCCGTCGCGGCCGCGAGCGGGAAGCCGGCCAAGGAGCTCAAGGACGCCAAGCGGGCCGGGATGCGCGTCCACGGCCGCACCGGGCAGGCGTGCCCGGTGTGCGGGGACACGGTCCGCGAGGTGTCCTTCGCCGACTCCTCGCTGCAGTACTGCGCGACGTGCCAGACCGGCGGGAAGGTCCTCGCCGACCGCCGCCTGAGCCGGCTGCTCAAGTAGCCGGGACGGCCACCCGGGTCGGGACGAGCCGGTGCGCGGTGTCGCCGGTGCCGAGCGCGCCCTGGCTGTTGTCGCCCCAGCACCACGCCGAGCCGTCCGCCTGCACCCCGCAGGTGTGCACCGTGCCGAGGTCGACCGACGTCCAGGACGCCGTGCCGACCCGGGTCGGGACCCGGCGCGCCACCCGGTCGCCGAGGCCGAGCTGGCCGGTGACGTTGGCGCCCCAGCACCACAGGCTGCCGTCGGCCTTGACGCCGCAGGCGTTCGTCGCGTTGACGTCGACGTCGACCCAGCCCTCGCCGGGCACGGGCGCCGGACGACGACGGCCGTAGAGCGAGCCGTCGACGTCCCGGTTGCCCCAGCACCACAGCCGGGCCGTCGTGTCGATCGCGCAGGCGCCGGAGTCGCTCGCGACGTCGACCCACGCGCGCTCGACCCCGACCCGGCGCGGGGTCGAGCGCGGCAGCGTCGTCCCGTCGCCGGTGTTCGCGCCCCAGCACCACAGCGCGCCGCTGCGCCGCACGCCGCAGTTCGGGGCCGCGCCGCCGGTCGCCGACACCCAGTCGGTCGCGGTGCCGACCCGGGTCGGCGTCGTCCGCGGCGTCGTCGTGCCGTCCCCGACCGCGCCGAGGACGTTGCCGCCCCAGCAGAACAGCCGTCCGCGGACGACGCCGCAGTGCACCGAGTGGCCGTCGAGGGCCGTGAACGGTCCGGCGAGGGCGACCGTGCCGGGCTCGGGACGGGCGGACGTCGAGCCGTCGCCGAGGGCGCCGTCGCCGCCGGAGCCCCAGCAGTGCGCGGCGCCGAGGGCGTCGACGGCGCACGAGGAGCCGTAGCCGAGGCCGCCGACGCGCGACCACGTCCCGGCGACGCGGACGGGCACCGTCGAGCCGGTCGCCGTGCCGGTGCCGAGCTGGCCGTCGACGCCGCGGCCCCAGCACCACAGGGCGGACGACGCCGTGCGCACGCACGTGTCCTGCCACCCGGCGCCGACCTCGACGACGGTCGCGGCCGGCGCGACCGCCGTCGTCGGGCCGGTCGCCGCGCCGGCCGGCCCGGTGAGCGGGGCGGCGAGCGCCCCGGCGGCCAGGGCGACGAGGCCGGCTGTCGCGAGCCGGTGGACGGCGCGCCGCAGGCGGGTCGACGGGTGGCGGGTGAGGAGGCTGGTCATGGCATGTCCCCCCGGGACGACGGGTGCCCGACGGCGGTGCCGGACGCTGTCGACGGTAGGAGCGACGGCCGGGACCTTGAGGGCTCGTGCCCGGAGTTGACCCGTTCGGAGCAGTCGCCGCGCGTGTCCCGGTCCGGTGGGGTCCGCCCCGGTCCGGGCGCTCACCGACGGTGCCGACGGCCTCACCGTCCGACGATGCGTGGCGTGTCACACGTCCGGTGTCCGTCGACCGGGTGAACTCCCTCCTATTCTCGTGACCTTTCGCCTCCCGCAGGTCCCCGATGCGTCGTACGGTGTGCGTGTGGGGGTGGGGACCGCTGGTGCCAGCGACCGTGGACGCCGTAGAGGGCGTGCCGACGGTCCCGTCCGGGTGCGTGTCCGGCCCGGCCGGCTGCTCGCCTTCGGCGTCCCCGTCGCCCTCCTCGTCGGCCTCGGCGGTCCGGCCTCGTCCGAGGTGAGCCCCCTCGCCGGCGAGTCCGCGTCCGTCACCGGGCCCGCCCGGCTCGGCCTCGACGCCGGCTGGACGACGGCCCGGGCCTCGGCCGAGGAGGGCGTCTACGACGACTCGACCGTCGCGTTCGCGGCTCCCGTCCCCCCGACGACGCAGTGGTGGGGTCCGGGCGGCCCCGGGACGGTCGGCGTGGGGGCCGACGGCCTCGGCGGCGTCTTCGGCGGCGGCGTCTTCGGCGGCGTCGTGGGCGACACCGTGTACGGCGGCGGGGCGTTCGGCTCCGGGTCGTACCTCGCGTCCGGCATCCCCGTGCGCGCCTACCAGGCCTACGTCCGCGCGGCGGGCCGCCTCGCCTCGGAGCAGCCGGGCTGCCAGGTGCCCTGGTGGGTGCTCGCCGGCATCGGGCGCGTCGAGAGCAACCACGGCCGCTTCGGCGGCTCCGTCGTCACCGCCTCCGGGCGCGTGAGCCCGTCGATCGTCGGCATCCGCCTCGACGGCTCCCGCGCCGGGACCGCGACGATCCGGGACAGCGACGGCGGGAGGTACGACGGGGACGCCGCGTACGACCGGGCCGTCGGCCCGATGCAGTTCCTCCCCGGCACGTGGGAGCGCTACGGCGCGGACGCGAGCGGTGACGGTGTCGCGGACCCGCAGAACATCGACGACGCCGCCTACGGCGCCGCGCGCTACCTGTGCGCCGGCGGCGCCGACCTGTCGACGGACGCCGGCCGGGTCGAGGCGGTGCTGCGCTACAACCGGTCGATGGGCTACGTCCGGCTCGTGCTGTCCACGGGTGCCGGGTACGCCGGCGGCGTCGCCGTCGACCCCACGCCCCCGCCG
>JBQGCR010000364.1:0-4702 GCA_052038585.1 Kineosporiaceae bacterium | reverse complement strand
CGCGCCTTGATCTCGACGAGCGCGAGCACCTGCTTGCCCGCCTCGGCGGCGTCGATGAGCGCGTCGACGATCGGGGAGTCGCCGCTCGTGCGGTAGAGCGTCTGCTTGATCGCGAGCACCTTGGGGTCCGCCGCCGCCTGCTCGAGGAAGGCCTGCACGCTCGTGGAGAACGAGTCGTACGGGTGGTGGAGCAGGATGTCGCGGTTGCGGATGGCGCTGAAGACGTTGCTCGCCTTCGCCGTCTCCACCTCGTTGAGGTGGCGGTGGGTCTTCGGGACGAACTTCGGGTAGTGCAGCTCCGGCCGGTCGAGGTCGGCGATCGTGTTGAGCCCGCGCAGGTCCAGCGGGGCGGGGAGCTCGTAGACCTCGGCCTCGCTCACGCCGAGCTCGCGGACGAGCAGGTCGCGGACGTGGGCGTCGATGCCCGCCGCGACCTCCAGGCGCACCGGCGGGCCGAACCGGCGGCGCAGGAGCTCCTTCTCCAGGGCCTGGAGGAGGTTCTCCGCGTCGTCCTCCTCGACCTCGAGGTCCTCGTTGCGGGTCACCCGGAACAAGTGGTGCTGGAGCACCTCCATGCCGGGGAAGAGGGCGTCGAGGTGGACGGCGATGACGTCCTCGAGCGTGACGAACCGGTGCTGCCCGACGCCGGGCTCCATCGACAGGGCGTGGTCGCCGTCGACGGCGATGAAGCGGGTGAGCAGCGGCGGCACCTTGACCCGGGCGAAGTGCTCCTTCTCCGTCACCGGGTTGCGCAGGATGACGGCGAGGTTGAGCGACAGGCCGCTGATGTAGGGGAACGGGTGCGCCGGGTCCACCGCGAGCGGGGTGAGCACCGGGAAGACCTGCTCGCGGAAGAACGTGTGGAGGCGGTCCTGCTCGTCCGGCGACAGGTCGGCCCACCCGACGATCCGGATGCCGCGCTCGTCGAGGGCGGGGGAGACCTCGTCGGTGAAGACGCGGGCGTGCCGCTCCTGGAGCTCGTGGGCGCGGATGCTGATCCGCTCGAGCACCTCGCGCGGTTCGAGGCCGCTCGCCGCCCGGACGGCCAGGCCCGTCGCGATGCGGCGCTTGAGGCCGGCGACCCGGACCATGAAGAACTCGTCGAGGTTGCTCGCGAAGATCGCGAGGAACCGGGTGCGCTCGAGCAGCGGGAGCCCGGTGTCGCGGGCCAGCTCGAGCACCCGGGCGTTGAAGGCGAGCCAGGACAGCTCCCGGTCGAGGAAGCGGTCGGCCGGCAGGGCCGGGGTGCCCGCTCCGGTGTCCGCGCCGGGGGCCGGGGTGGGCGGTGCGACGACGCGGACGACGGGGGACGACGACGTCGCAGCCGGCGGTGCGGGCGTCGTGGGGGTCGTCGTCGTCCGGGTCGTCGTCGTCCGGGCCTCGGGCGCCGCCTCCCCGGGCGCGTCGCCCGCGACGCGGGGTGCGGCGTCGGCGTCCTGGGTCGACCTCGAGCGCGCCGGCGTCGGGGCCGAGGTGCGCTTGGCCGCCGTCCGTGAGGCCGAGCGGGCGCTGCGTCCCGGGGTTCCGCTGCGGGACGGGGTCGCCGAGGTGCTCATGGGCCCAATCCTCGCACTGATCAGGTCGCGGCGACCGGGACGGTGCTGGAGCGGGAGAACATGACGTCGGTGTCCCAGCGGGAGAACCCGAGCGAGGTGTACGTCGCGAGCGCGGGCGCGTTGTCGCCGTCGACGTAGAGCATCGCCTGGGCGAGCCCTCGCGAGCGCAGCCAGCGCAGGCCCGCGACGGTCAGCGACGTCCCGAGCCGGCGGCCCTGCGCCCACGGCGCGACCCCGACGACGTAGACCTCGCCGATCGGCTCGTGGGCGTGCCGGTCGGCGCCCTCGCCGTGCACCTGCCCGCCGTGGACCTTCGTCCAGTGGAAGCCGACCATGCGGGCGGTGACGTCGCCGTCCACCTCCACGGCGACGAGGAAGCCGTCGGCGTCGAACCACGACTCGGCCAGCCGCGCCTTGAGATCCGCGCTGGTCCACGCGCCCTGCTCGGGGTGGCCGGCGAAGGCGGCGGCGTTGAGCGCGAGCCACTCCTCGTCGTCCGCGCCCGGCCGGAACGTCCGCAGCCGCACGCCCGGCGGGAGGGCGGGCACCGGCAGCGGCGCGAGCAGCGAGCGGCGCATCTGCAGCAGCGTGCGGGTCTGCTCGAAGCCGAGCGAGGCGGCCAGGGCCCGAGCCGCGGGGTGGTCGCCGTGCGCCCACAGCCGCAGCCGGCCGCCGGGGGAGGTCTGCTCGGTGACGTCGAGGGCCGTCGTCACGAGCGCCCGTCCGACCCCGTGGCCGCGGTGAGCCGGGTGGACGACGAGCTCGGCCGAGGCGCCGGCGACGGCGTCGGTCGGGTCGAGGTGGCCGTACCCGGTGAGGACGCCGTCGTCGTCCCGCGCGAGCAGGTGCCGGTCGAGGCCCTCGCCACCGTGGCGCAGGTGGAGGACGACGTGCTCGCTGAGCGGGAAGACGCCGTCGGCGTCCGCGGCCGCCGAGCACAGCGCCGTCACCTCGGCGACGGTGGCCGGGTCGAGGCGGTCCTGGCTGGTCACGCTCACCCGCTCACCCTAGGCGAGCACGGGCGGTGCGCATGATCGGGGCGTCCGCCGCGGGTGCCGCCGTAGACATCGGGACGTGACGAGCCTGTCACCGCACATTTGGCGGCACTTGTGCTGACAGGGGAGCGTCGCGGTGGTTAGCGTGCTCGCGGCACGCTCGCCTCGCGCGCCTTCGACCACTTTCCGGGAGTTGTCACCCATGCGCCCAGCTTCTCGACGGACGGCCAGGCGTCGCGTCGCCCTGGCGGTCTCCGCGGTCGCCACCGGGGCGGTCCTCGCGACCGCCGCCGGCGTGCCCGCCACCGCCGCGCCCGCGCCGATCGACCTGCAGATCCTGTCCTTCAACGACTACCACGGTCACCTCCAGCCGCCCTCGGGCAGCGACGGGACGCTCGTGACGTCCGCCGGCCCGGTAACCGCCGGGGGTGGGGAGTACCTCGCGACGCACCTGCGCCGGCTGCGCGCGGGTCACGAGAACACCCTCACGGTCGCGGCGGGTGACCTCATCGGTGGCACGCCGTTCCTCTCGGGGCTGTTCAAGGACGAGCCGAGCGTCGAGTCCCTGAACGCGCTCGGTCTCGACGTCTCCAGCGTCGGCAACCACGAGTTCGACGAGGGTGTCCCCGAGCTGCTGCGCATGCAGTACGGCGGCTGCCACCCGACCGAGGGCTGCTTCGACGAGGACGGCTACTCCGGGGCGAAGTTCGACTGGCTGGCGGCGAACGTCGTCTACAAGGACGGCGTGCGGGTCACCAAGCCGGCCGGTGCCGGCGGCTACGGCTGGTGGTTCGGCAAGAAGACCGGCCGCACCGTCCTGCCCCCGACGAAGGTCGAGTGGGTCGACGGCGTCAAGGTCGGCTTCATCGGCATGACGCTGGAGAACACCCCGGAGCTCGTCGCGCAGGCGGGGATCAAGGACGTGGAGTTCCGCGACGAGGTTGTCACCGCCAACCTCGCGGCGCAGACGCTCGCCCGGCAGGGCGTGAAGTCGATCGTCGTCCTCCTCCACGAGGGCGGCCTGCCCCCGACCGGTGCGACGTACGACTACCAGTGCAACGCCGACGGCGGCGCCGCGGCGCTGTCCGGCCCGATCGTCACCATCGCCGAGGGTCTCGACCCGGCGATCGACATGGTCGTCACCGGCCACACCCACCAGCCGTACGTCTGCAACATCCCCGACCCGGCGGGCAACGCGCGGTACGTGACGAGCGCGCAGTCCTACGGCCGGCTCATCACCGAGACGAACCTCAAGATCGACCGCGTGACGAAGGACGTCATCCGCGACTCGGTCGTCGCCGTGAACCGGCCGGTCACCCGTGACGTCCGGCCGAACGCCCGCCAGACCGGGATCATCTCGAAGTGGAACACCCTGTCGGCGCCGATCGCGAACCGCGTCGTCGGGTCGGTCACCGCCGACGTCACCCGGGGCGGCGTGGCCGGCAGCCGGCGTGACGTCGAGAGCCCGCTCGGCGACCTCATCGCCGACGCCCAGCTCGCCGCGACGAGCGACGCCGGCGCCGGCGGCGCCGTCATCGCGCTCATGAACCCCGGCGGCGTCCGCGCGGACCTCACGTTCGCGTCCTCGCCCGCCGGCGAGGGCGACGGGAACGTCACCTACGGCGAGGCGTTCACCGTCCAGCCGTTCGGCAACCTCCTCGTCTCCATGACCCTCACGGGGCTGCAGATCGAGCAGGCGCTCGAGCAGCAGTGGACGACGCAGACCGACGGGTCCGTCCGGTTCCTCCACCTCGGGGTCTCGGAGGGCTTCTCGTACAGCTGGTCGGCGTCCGCGCCGGTCGGCGACAAGGTGGACCCGGCGTCGATCACGCTGAACGGCGTGCCGGTGGACCCGACGGCGTCCTACCGCGTCACCGTCAACAGCTTCCTCGCCGACGGCGGCGACGGCTTCGCGGCCTTCGCCGAGGGCACGGACCGGGTCGGGGGCGGCGGCGACCTCGACGCCTTCACCGCGTACCTCGGCGCGAACTCGCCCGTCGCCCCGCCGGTGCCGAACCGGGTGACGCCGCTGCCGTGACGTCCTGACCGCACGTCCGGGGAAGACCCCGGGACGGGGGGCGCCCCCCCCTGCGGGGGCGGCCCCCCCGCGGTGGGGCGCGGTTTCCCGGCCGGCGGCGCGCAGTTCCAGCG
>JBQGCR010000363.1:0-1657 GCA_052038585.1 Kineosporiaceae bacterium | reverse complement strand
TGCCCTGGGTCGGCACGGCCGAGTCGCTCGACGTCGTCACCGGCTGGGCCCCGGCCGCCGTGCTCGCCCACGGGTCCGGGCTGGCCGACCGGCTGCGGGCCGGGCTCGGCCTGGAGCTCGCCGGCCGGCCCGTCGTCGCCCTCCCGGACGCCGACGGCGGCCTGCGGGCCCGGCTCGAGGCGGCGGGCTGCCGGGTGGCCGGCCGCGGCGGCCGGGTCCGGGTCGCGTTCCACCTGTGGAACGACGACGACGACGTCGACCGGGCGCTGCGGGCGCTGCGCGGCTGAACCCGCTCGCCGCCCGGGCGCCCGGGCGGCGCCGGCGAGCCGTCGGGGTTCAGACCCGGCGGAGCACCGCCGTGACGCGGCCGAGGATCACGGCCTCGTCGCCGAGGATCGGCGCGTACGCGGGGTTGTGCGGCATGAGCCAGACGTGGCCGTCGCGGCGCTTGTACGTCTTGACCGTCGCCTCGCCGTCGAGCATCGCCGCGACGATGTCGCCGTTGTCGGCGTTCGGCTGCTGGCGCACGACGACCCAGTCGCCGTCGCAGATCGCCGCGTCGAGCATCGAGTCGCCGACGACCTTGAGCAGGAAGAGCTGTCCGTCGCCGACGAGCTGGCGGGGGAGCGGGAAGACGTCCTCGACGGCCTGCTCGGCGAGGATGGGGCCGCCCGCGGCGATCCGGCCGACGATCGGGACGTAGGACGGCGTGGGGCGGCCGGCGCGGCTGTCGGTCTCGTCGAGCGGGCCGCCGAGCTCGTCGGACTCCGTCGTCACGCGCCGCTCGCCGGGGAGGATGACCTCGATCGCCCGCGGCCGGTTCGGGTCGCGCCGGAGGAACCCCTTGCGCTCCAGGCTCGCGAGCTGGTGGGCGACGCTGCTCGGGCTCGTGAGCCCGACCGCCTCGCCGATCTCGCGCATGCTCGGCGGGTAGCCGCGACGCTCGACGGCGTCCCGGATCGTCTCCAGGACCAGGCGCTGACGGGCCGTGAGCCCGTCCCCGCCGGCCGGGGCGTCGGGCAGCGTGTGGACCGTCCCAGCCCGACCGGTGTCCCCGGCGGCGTCCCCGGCGGCGTCCTGCGGCCGCGCCGGCCCGCCGCGTCGCGGCCTGCGCCCGTCCCCACCCGTCGTCGCCACGTGGCTCCCCTTCCGTCCTGCTCCGGCCGTCCTGATCGCCCCCAACGCTAGGAGGTTCGAACACGGTTTCCAAACACCTGTTCGAGCGTGTCGCTCCTCGTCCAGCGCAACGGACGCCTCCCGTCGGCGCCCGCGCCCAGGCGTCCGAGGGCCGGTTGTCGGTGGTCGGTGCTTGTCTTCGGTGGGGCGGCGGGGACGTCGTCCACCCGCCCGGGGGCGTCACGCGACGGTCCCCGGACGGGCGGCTCCACTGGACAGGCGTTCGAGTCCGGTGGTATCCATCAGACAGGCGTTCGATCGAACAGGCGTTCGACGGACCGGACGAGGAGGCAGGCACATGAGCGTCATCGCGATCAGCACGGGTGCTCTCACGGCACGGTCCGGCGCGGCACGGCCCGGCACGGCGCGGCCCCGGACGGCGCGGTCCGGAACGGCGTGGTCCGGCGGTGCTCCCGGCCGGTCCGCCCGCGGGGCCGCCGTGCTCCCGCTGCGCCCCTCCGCGGCGGCGGCCGCGCCGGTG
>JBQGCR010000362.1:0-2065 GCA_052038585.1 Kineosporiaceae bacterium | reverse complement strand
GCCGGCGACCGGTGTCCAGGCCGTGGTGCCGCCGCGGCGCTCCGCCGCCGGCGCGGTGGCCCCCGTGCGGGCCCGCCGGCGTGCCGCCGCGCAGCGGCGGCGCAGCGCGTCCCGTCCCCTCGAGCCCGGGCTGCGCGGGTTCGTCGCCGCCCTGGCCGGCATCGTCGCCGTCGTCAGCGCAGCGCGGCTGCTGCCGGCACCGGTCGGCCCGGGCGTCGCCGCGGCCCTCGACCTCACGACGCTGGACGCCGGGCTGACCGCGCACGTCGAGCAGGTGCTGCTCGTGCCGTTCGGCGGCCTCGTCGTCGTCGTCGCCCGGCTCGTCCTGGGCCTGCGCGCCCTCGGCGTGCTCTCCCCGGTCCTGCTCGGCGTCGCGCTGCCGGCCGTCGGCGTCGTCCCCGCGGTCGTGCTGCTCGCGGCCGCCGTCGGCCTGTCGTCGCTGGCGGTCCGGCCGGTCCTGCGGGCCGGGGCGATGCCCTTCGCGGCCCGGGTGGCCGTGCAGCTCGCCATGGTCGCCGTCCTCATGCTCGCCCCGGTGGTCGCGCTGCGCGGGCTCGACGGGGCGCGCGAGGCGGCGTACCTGCCGCCCGTCGCCGTGGCACTCATCGCCGAGCGGTTCGCGGCGACGCTGGAGAAGGAGACGGTCCGGACGACGGCGTCCCGCACCGCGCTCACGCTCGCCGAGGCGGCGGTCATCGCGGGGGTCGGCAGCGGCCTGCACCTCGTCGACCTCCTCGCCCGGCGGCCCGAGCTGCTGCTGCTCCAGGTCTGCCTCGTCGTCCTCGTCGGCACGCGCCTCCAGCTGCGCCTGCTCGAACCCGCCCCTCCCGTGCGTCGGACGAAGCGGTCCGGCCAGCGCCGTGCCGCACCCGCAACCCCTCACTCCCGGAAGGCCTCGTCATGACACCGCCGAACATCGCCCTCGTCCGCAACCGCGACCGGTCGGGCGTGCTCCGCCCTGCCGGCCGGCCGAGTCCGGAGCGCTACTCCGAGAGGGCCGTCGGGCGCGTGGCCGACGCGCTGGCCGCCGGCGGCCGGCGGGTGGAGCTGCTCGAGGCGGACCGTTGGCTCCTCGACCGGCTCGAGGACCTCGGGGCTGCCGACGGCAGCTGGCTCGTCTTCAACATGGCCTACGGCATCCAGGGCGACTGCCGGTACACCCAGCTGCCCGCCCTCCTCGAGATGGCCGGCATCGGCTACACCGGCTCCGGCCCGATGGGGCACACCCTCGCGCTCGACAAGGCCGTCACGAAGGCGCTGCTCGCCTCCGCAGGCGTCGCGACCCCCGCGTTCGGTGTCGGCACGGACGCGGCCGCCGCGTCGGGCCTGCGGTACCCGGTCGTCGTCAAGCCGCGGCACGAGTCGACGAGCTACGGCCTCGCGCTGTGCCGCACGCCCGCCGAGACCGCCGAGGCGGTCGAGGCCGTCGTCCAGCGGTACGACCAGCCGGCGCTCGTCGAGGAGTACCTGGACGGCCGCGAGCTGTGCGTCGGCCTGCTCGGCAACGGTGACGACGTGCAGTGCCTGCCCGCCGTCGAGATCGACTTCGGCGCCCGGACGCAGCGGCTCATGACGAAGGCCGACAAGTTCTCCGCGGCGGGCGCGCCGGACCGGCTGTGCCCCGCCGACCTCGACCCCCGCCTGCTGGAAGAGGTCGAGACCATGGCCCGGGCGACGTTCGCCGCGACGCACTGCCGGGACTACGCGCGCGTCGACCTGCGGCTCGACGGGGACGGGCGGCCGCAGGTCCTCGAGATCAACTCGATGGCCTCCCTGGGAGCCGGTGGCTCCTACGTCATGGCGGCCGCCGCGGCCGGTCTCGACCTCGCCGGACTGGTCGGCCGGATCGTCGACGTCGCCTGGTGCCGGCTGCACGAGGACGCGGCGCTGCCCGTCCCCGCCTGACCGACCCGGTCCCGCCGCCACGGCGCCGAGCGTTCACGCGCTCGTCGCGTCCACGTGGTGCCCCGTCACGCGTGGCGTCGCGGGGGGGCCCGCAGCGGGGGCGGCCCCCCCCCCCCCCCCCCCCCCCCCCCCCCCCGCCCCCCCCGCCCCGCCACCCCCC
>JBQGCR010000361.1:0-1794 GCA_052038585.1 Kineosporiaceae bacterium | reverse complement strand
TCGAAAGGCCCGCCATGCTCAAGAACGCCGGCATCGCCGCGCGGCTCAACGCCCTCGCCGCGGTCGTCGCCGTCGCGCTCCTGCTCGTCGCGGGGATCGGCGTCTCCGCGATCCGCGGGCAGAACGCGGCGGAGGCCGAGCTCGAGCGGCTGTCCGAGGTCCGCGCCGCGGCCCAGCAGGTGCAGTACGACTTCGCCGACTTCAACGGCTGGCAGACCGCGTACGCGCTCGACGTCGCGCTCGAGGGCGGCAAGGCCGCGGCGGACGACGCCTCCTCCCGCACCCAGTTCCTCGCCGCCGTGGAGCGCACCGAGGCGAACCTCGCCGCGCTCGCGGACGCCGTGCCCGACGAGGACACCGCGAACACGGCGCGCGTCGCCGAGGTGAGCGACGGCTTCGACCGCTTCGTCGAGCTCGACGGGGAGATCGCCGACCTCTACGCCACCGGTGACGCCGCCGCCAAGGCCAAGGCCGACCGGCTCGTGCTCGTCGACGAGATCGAGATCTTCACCGAGGCGGCCGGCGTGCTCGCCGACCTCGCCGACGACGCCGAGCAGCAGCAGGTGACGGCGACCGCGGACACGGCGGCCGCGGGCCGCCGGGCCCTGTGGCTCATGGCGCTGTCCGGGCTCGTCGCGCTCGTCGTCGTCGTCGGCGCCTGCGTCCTGCTCGGGCGCTCGGTGCGCCGCCCGCTCGAGCAGCTCGCCGACGCGGCCGACCGGCTCTCCGTCGGCGACCTCGACTTCACCGTCGAGACCGACCGGTCCGACGAGGCGGGCCGTGCCCTCGTCGCCATGGGCCGGATGAAGGCGACGCTCGCCCGCGTCCTCGCGGACCTGCGGCACATGTCCGAGCAGCACGACGCCGGCGACGTCGACGTCCGGGTCGACGAGACCGCGTACGAGGGCGGCTACCGGGCCGTCGTCGCGGGTGTCAACGAGATGGTGGCCGGTCACGTGGCCCTCAACGCCAAGGCGATGGCCGTCGTCACCGCCTTCGGCGACGGGGACTTCGACGTCCCGCTCGAGCAGTTCCCCGGCAAGAAGGCGGCCATCAACGCGACCGTCGAGCAGGTCCGGGGCAACCTGCGCGCCCTCATCGCCGACACCGACCTGCTCACCGCGGCGGGCACCGAGGGACGCCTCGAGGTCCGCGCCGACGCCACCCGGCACCGCGGCGGGTTCCGGACGATCGTCGAGGGCGTCAACGCGACGCTCGACGCGGTCGTCGGCCCGCTCGAGCAGGTCAGCGCCGTGCTCGAGGCCCTCGAGGCGGGCGACCTGACCCGGACGATCGACACGCCGTACGCCGGGCGCCTGGAGGACCTGCGCCGGACGACGAACAACACGGTCGCCACCCTGGCCCGCACCGTGTCCGAGGTCGTCGGCGCGACCGACCAGCTGTCCAACGCCGCCGGCCAGATCAGCGGCGCCTCGCAGGCCCTGTCCCAGGCGACGACCGAGCAGGCCGCCACCGTCGAGGAGACGAGCTCCGGCATGGAGCAGATGGCCGGCAGCGTCAGCCAGAACAGCGACAACGCCAAGCTCACCGACGGGATCGCCAGCCAGGCGGCGGGTGAGGCCGTCGAGGGCGGCGAGGCCGTCGAGCGGACCGTCGCGGCGATGAAGGAGATCGCGGCGAAGATCGCCATCGTCGACGACATCGCGTTCCAGACGAACATGCTCGCGCTCAACGCGACGATCGAGGCCGCCCGGGCCGGCGAGCACGGCAAGGGCTTCGCCGTCGTCGCCTCCGAGGTCGGCAAGCTCGCCGAGCGCAGCCAGGTCGCCGCCC
>JBQGCR010000360.1:0-3905 GCA_052038585.1 Kineosporiaceae bacterium | reverse complement strand
GCCGCGACCGGCGCTGCGACCGCCGGGTCGGCGCGGACCCGCCGGGGCGTGGGCGGTGGACGTCGCGGCGGCGCGGGTACGGCGGGGCGTCGGGGCGGACGACGACGCCCTCGGCCGGACCCGCGTCCGGGTCGGCGGCGGGCAGCGGCTCGAGGACCGGGGACAGCGCCTCCTCGACGGCCAGCTCGAGCTCGTAGGCGACAAGGGCGTTGCGCAGGTCCCGGCGGCGCGGGTACGGGGAGGGCGCTGCGGACGGCGCCGGGGGGCCCAGGCGCGCCCACTCCTCGGGGACGTCCCACTCCGCGACGGCCTCCCACTCCGCCGTGTGGAACCACGACGACGAGCCGGACCCGTCGAGCCAGGGAGCCGCCGGCGGGACCACCGGCACGGGGAACCGGATCGTGTCACGCGGCGCTGTCACGGGGGACACCCTGACCCGCCGAAGGGCCGGAAATCAAGTCTCTGCGTGACCGAGAACGCTTGCATCACCCGACTGATGCACGGTGCGTCACGGGCGAGATCATCCTCGTTTCGACATTCCGGACACCGGGAACGGGCTGGTCACACCACGAGAGGAGCCAGCGCCATGGCACACGAGGCCACCCCCGCGTCCAGCGGCCCGACGACCGGGACGCCCGGGCGCCACCGCGACCCCGCCGAGCGTGACGTCGTCGACGTCCGCGACGTGCACGACTCCCGCGACGCGACCGACCGCCGGGACACCACCGACCGCCGGGACGTCACCGACCGGCGGGACACCACCGACCGTCGCGACCCCCGGGAGCTGCCCGACCGCGACGGCTACGAGCAGCGCGTCGTCGCCAAGCCCGCCAAGACGAGCGCCGCCGCCGCGTTCGCCCTGGTCTTCGGCACCGCGGCGCTGACCCTCGCGCTCACCGTCGTCCTGTCCCCGATCGCCGTCGTGCTCGGCCTCGTCGCCATCGTCCTCGGTGTCGTCGGCGCCAAGATGGGCGCCCGGCGCGGCGTGACCGGTCGCGGGGTCGCGATCGGCGGCATCGTCCTCGGCGTCATCTCCGTGCTGCTCGGCGCGCTCGTCGTCGCCGGCGTCTCGACCGTGCTCAACGACGAGTCGGCGGTCAACCGGCTCGAGCAGGAGGTGCAGAACCTGCGCGACAACCTGCCGCAGCGGGTCGAGGTCCCCAACCCCTGAGGACAGCACGACCGGCTCCCGCTCGACGGCGCCGTCCCCGTTCCCGGGGGCGGCGCCGTCGTCGTGACCCCGTCGTGACCTCGCCGCCTCTTGACAGCGGATTTGTTAGGACGCTTTCCTAACAAATGTGCAGACGACGACGGCGCGCCCGCCCGTGGCCACGCCCCGCCCGCTGCGGCGCAGCGGCCCGGCGACCCCCGGCGACGCCCGGGCGCACAACCGCTCGCTCGTCCTGCAGTCCCTCTTCCGGACGGCACCCCGCAGCCGCGCCGACCTCGCCCGGATCACCGGGCTGACCCGCGTCACCGTGTCCGACGTCGTCACCGGCCTGCTCGCGGACGGCCTCGTCGACGAGCTCGGCCCGCGCACGGAGACCCGGGTCGGCAAGCCGGCGACCCTCGTGGCGCTCAACGCCGCCGCGGCCCACGTCGTCGCCCTCGACCTGTCCGAGAACGCCGCCGTGCGCGGCGCGCTGCTCGACCTGTCCGGGGCGGTGCTCGAGCGGACCGAGCGCCCGCGGGACGGCCGGACCGGGGAGGACGCCGTCGCCCTCGTCGTCGACCTCGCGCGCGACCTCGTCGCGGGCAGCACCCGCCCGGTGCTCGGGGTCGGCGTCGGCACCCCGGGCGTCGTCTCCCCCGACGGCACCGTCCTCGACGCGCCCAACCTCGGCTGGCACGACGTCCGGCTCGCCGAGCGGCTCGCCGGCGCGGTCGCCGCCCCCGTGCACGTCGGCAACGACGCGAACACCGCGGCCCTGGCCGAGCACACCTTCGGCGGCGCGGACGAGGGCGGCACGCTCGTCGTCACGGTCGGCCAGGGCGTCGGGGCGGGGCTGCTCCTCGACGGCGTGCTGCTCCAGGGTCGCCGCTGGGCCGCCGGCGAGATCGGCCACGTCGTCGTCGCGGACGACGGCCCGCCCTGCGCGTGCGGCAACACCGGCTGCCTGGAGACCTTCCTCGCCGAACCCGTTCTCCGGCAGGCGATCGCGGACGGCGACGACGACGGCGCACGCACCCGGGCGGGCCGGCTGCTCGGCACCGCCCTCGCCCCCGTCGTCACGACGCTCAACCTCTCCGAGGTCGTCCTGTCCGGCCCGCGCGACCTGCTCGAGGGCCCGCTCGTCGAGGCGACGCTCGCGGTGATCCGCCGGCGCACGATGCCCGTCGTCACCGAGCAGCTGCACGTCCGCCTGTCCGCGCTCGGCGAGGACACCGTCCTCCTCGGGGCCGCGGTGCTCGTCCTGTCCGGCCAGCTCGGCGTCGCCTGACGCCCGCGCACCACCCGCTTCTCCCCGCCACCGCCTGCTCCTGGAGGACACCGTGAGGATCCCGCGCCTGCTCCCCGTCACCCTCGTCGCCGCCCTGGCCCTGACCGCGTGCGGCGGGGGCGACGACGCCGTCCCCGCCGGCGGACCGACGAGCGCCGCCGCCGACGAGACCGGCACGGTCCGGCTGTGGCTCAACGGCGAGGACACCCCGCAGGAGATGGTCGACTGGGCCACGGCGGAGTTCGCGAAGCAGCACCCGAAGGCGACGGTCGTCTTCGAGCGGCAGCAGTGGACGGGGATCGTCGAGAAGCTCACGACGGCGCTGTCCTCGTCCGACGCCCCCGACCTCGTCGAGCTCGGCAACACCCAGGCCCAGGCCTTCGAGGCGGCCGGCGCGCTGCTCGACCTGTCCGACCGCAAGGCCGACCTCGGCGGCGACGACCTCGTGCAGTCCCTCGTCGAGGCGGGCACGTACGACGGCCGCTTCTACGCCGCGCCGTACTACGGCGGCGCGCGGATCGTGTTCTACCGCAAGGACCTCCTCGCGAAGTCCGGCCTGTCCGTCCCGACGACGACGCAGGAGTTCGTCGACGCCGGGATCAGGCTCAAGGCCGACAACGCCGCGACGCCGGGCTTCTCCGGCATCTACTTCCCGGGCAAGTACTGGTACGCCGCGCTGCCGTTCGTCTGGGACGAGGGTGGCGACGTCGCCCGCCGCGACGGCGGGACGTGGAAGGGCGCCCTGTCCAGCCCCGAGTCGCTCGCCGGGCTGCAGACCGTCAAGACCATCATCGACGAGGCCTCCGGCGCCCCGAAGGACGGCGACGAGTCCAAGGACTACGTCGCCTTCTGCAAGGGCGAGGTCGGGATGCTCATGGGTCCGGGCTGGAAGGGCGGCCAGATCCTCAACGAGACCGACGGGTGCCCGCAGATGAAGGACCGGCTCGGCGCCTTCGCGCTGCCGGGCAAGGAGGCCGGGACGACGGCGCCGGCGTTCCTCGGCGGGTCCAACCTCGCGATCCCCGCGCGGTCGGCCAGCTCCGGGCTCGCGTACGACCTGCTGAAGATCATGCTGTCCGACGGCTACCAGTCCCAGTTCGCCGCGAAGGGCCTGCTGCCGGCGAAGAAGTCGCTGCTGTCCAAGGTCAGCGGCGACGAGGCGGCCGTCGCGCAGGCCGCGGCCGCCGCGAACTCGCGGTTCGTCCCGGCGAGCGAGAACTGGGCCGGGGTCGAGGCGTCGACCGTGCTCCCCGACAT
The DNA here is from genome assembly GCA_052038585.1 of Kineosporiaceae bacterium. GTDB lineage: Bacteria > Actinomycetota > Actinomycetes > Actinomycetales > Kineosporiaceae > JBQGCR01. The sequence continues at coordinate 207 of JBQGCR010000360.1, read as the reverse complement.
GCTCGTCTCGATCGCCCAGGGCGGCGACGTCGCCGCCGAGGCCGCCAAGGCGGACGCCGCCATCGAGTCCGCCCTCAACGGCTGACGATGTCGCTCGACGCCCACGCGCCCGTGGCCGGGTCGGCCGGTTCCCCTGCCCCAGCCCCCCCGGCCGGGCCGCCCCCCCCCCCGCGCCCCCGGGCCGCCCCGGGGGCGCTGCCCTAACAG
>JBQGCR010000359.1:0-1697 GCA_052038585.1 Kineosporiaceae bacterium | reverse complement strand
GCCGCGTGGCCGCGGCTGCGGGCCGCCCGGCGCTGACCGTGGACGTCCGGGACCGGCGCGGCACCCCGGCGCTCGCCGTCCTCGCCGGCCCCGCCGCGGCCCTCGCCGTCCCGCTGCTCGTCGCGGGGCTGCTGCCGCTGCGACCGGTCGCCGTCGTCGTCGCGGTCCTCGTCGTCGTCGCGCTGAGCGGCGCGCAGCCGGCGGTGCTCGCGGCCGCGCTGCCCGTCGCCGTCGTCCTCAACGGGTTCCTGCGCCGGTTCAGCGCCGGGCACGCGGCGTACGTCGAGGGGGACCCCGTCATCCTCGCGCCGCTGCTCCTGCTCGCGGTGCTGCTCGCCGTGACGTGGCGCCGGGGCGTGGTGCGGGGGGCGGTGCGCGGCGGCCCCGCCCGGCCGCTCCTGGCGTTCGGCACCTGGCTCGCGGTGACGGCGCTCGCCGGCGCCACGGCGCCCGCGGCGACGGCCTACGGGCTCCTCGCCGCCGGGCTGCCCGTGCTGCTCGGCGTGTGGTGCGCGGCGGGCCTGCTCGGCCGGCGCGAGGTCGTCGCGCTGCTCGGCTCGACCCTCGTCTGCGGCGTCGTCGCCGCGCTCTACGGCGCCGTGCAGTTCCGGCACCTCTTCGGCTGGGACTACCGCTGGTTCGTCACCCGGTCCGAGCGGCTCGTCACCGTCGGCTCGCCGCTCGAGGGCGACTTCCGGGTGTTCGCGACGACGGAGTCGCCGGTCAACCTCGCCGTGGCCCTCGGGTCGGCCGTCGCCGTCGCCGCGGCCTGCGCGCTCGCCGGGCGGTCGACGGCCCTGCGGGTCGCCGGGGCGGCGTCCCTCGCGCCGCTGCTCTACGCGCTCGGCCTGACGAGCGTCCGGTCGGCGATGCTCGCGCTCGCGGTGACCGTCGTCGTCCTCGCCTGTCTCGTGCCCCGCACCGCGCCGGCGCGCGCGGCCGCCGTGGCCGGGAGCCTCCTGGCGGGCGTCGCCGGCTGGTCCCTGCTCGGCGCCGTCAACGGCTCGACGCGCGAGGGGCGCTACTCGCTGTCCGGGATCACCGCCGACACCTCGCTGCTCGCCCGGCTCGACCTGCTCGACACCTTCACGACGGCGGCGGCCCGCCCGCTCGGGGCGGGCCCCGGGTCGGCGACGCTCGCGGCGAGCCTGTCGGACTCCTCGGTGACGGCGGTGGTCGACAACGGCTACCTCGGCCAGGTCGTCGAGGGCGGCCTCGTCCGGCTCGTCCTGCTCCTCGCCGTCCTCGCGGCGGTGGCCCTGGCCGTCGTCCGGGCCCGCCGCCGGGTCCGGGCCGACGTCGTCGCCCTGGCCTGCGTCGCCGTCGTCGCCTTCCAGGTGACGATGAACCTCTCCCTCGACGTCCTGTCCGGCGGCTGGGCCCTGGCGTTCTGGGCCGCGGCCGGTCACCTCCTCGCCCTCGGTCCGCCGGTTTCGCCGTCGCGGGCCGTCGGAGATCACTAGGGTGCGCGCGGGACACGCCGTCCCGCAGGCTCACGGGGACGTTGCACCATGCGACAGCGAACCGCCGCGGCCCTGGCCGCGCTCCTGCTCACCGCGCTCGTCCCGGCCGCGCCGCCCGCGTCGGCCGCGCCGTCGGCGTCGGCCGCCCTGCCGTCGTCGGACACCGTCAAGCGACTCAACGCCGGCCGCACGCCTGCCCGCCTCCTGTTCGCCCGGGGCGAGGACGACGGCCAG
>JBQGCR010000358.1:0-4584 GCA_052038585.1 Kineosporiaceae bacterium | reverse complement strand
CGTCGAGCGGTGAGCGGGTGGCGGCCCCCCGGGCGGCGGCGACCGGTCCGGCGACCCACAGGAGCAGGTCGAGGGTGTGGATGGCCTGGTTGATCATCGTGCCACCGCCGCTGCGGGCGAGCTCGCCGCGCCAGGGCCGGGCCGCGTAGTACGACGGCGTGCGGTGCCACATGACGGTCGCCGTGGCGCCGACGACGTCGCCGACCGCGCCCGACGCGACGAGGTCGTGCAGCGCGCGGACCGGCGGGTTGTACCGGTTCTGCAGGCAGAGGCCCAGCTTCGGGGCGCCGGCGGCCGCCGCGGCCCGGGCGATCCGGTCCGCCACGGACCGGCTGTGCGCCCACGGCGTATCCAGGACGACGTGCGCGCCGGCGGCGAGGGCGTCGACGGCGACGTCGGCGTGCCGGTCGTGCGGCGTGCAGACGTGGACGACGTCGGGCCGGACCTCCCCGAGCAGGCGACGGTGGTCGCCGAACGACGGCACGCCCTCGCGCTCGCCGACCGCCGCGGCCGCCGCGGGGTCGCTGTCGCAGACCGCGACGAGCGTCGCACCGGGCAGCCGCCGGACGGCGTCGAGGTGGACGACGCTCACGTCCCCGCAGCCGACGACGGCCGCCCGGACGGGGTCGCTCACTTGACCCCGCCCGCCGTCAGGCCGCCGACGAGGTAGCGCTGGAAGGCGAAGTAGAGGACGACGACCGGTGCGGCGCAGACGAGCGAGGCCGCCATGAGCTGGCTGAACACCGGCAGCGCGCCGCCCTCCTGCGCGGCGCCGAAGGCCTGGAGCGCCACGGCGGCGGTCCGGGTCTCGGGGCGGGTGAACACCGAGGCGAAGAGGACGTCGTTCCAGCCGAGGAGGAAGGCAAAGATCGCCGAGACGACGAGCGCGGGGAGGCTGAGCGGCAGGATGATCCGGGCGAGCACGCCGACGTTGGACGCGCCGTCGATCCGCGCAGCCTCCTCGAGCTCGCGGGGCAGCCCGCGCAGGTAGGTCACCATGACCCACGTCGAGAACGGCAGGGCGAAGGTCAGGTACGCGACGAACAGGCCCCACCGGGTGCCGATGACGGCCAGCCCGAGGTAGTTGCCGGCGGAGGAGAAGAGCACGACGACCGGCAGCAGCATGAGGGTGCCCGGGATGCTCTGCAGCCCGACGAGCCCGCGCAGGATCGTCACGCGGCCGACGAACGTGTACCGGACGAGGACGTACGCCGTCACCGTGCCGAGCGTCGCCGAGGCGACGGCGACCGCGCCGCACACGAGGAGGCTGTTGAGCAGGGCCTCGGTGAGGCTCACCGCCCCCCAGATCCGGGTGTAGCTGTCGAGGGAGAAGCTGCTCGGCCAGAACTCGCCGCGGGCGACGCCGACGTCGGAGTTCAGCGACGCGAGCAGGATGTAGGACACCGGGACGAGCACCATGGCCAGCAGCGCGACGGTGACGACGACGAGCAGCGGCCGGGGGAGCAGCCGGTACGCGTCGCCGGTGCGCTCCTTCGCGGCGCGGCGGGGTGCCGCGACGGCGGTGTCCGCGGCGTCGGGCGTGACGAGCGTCATCGGGTCTCTCCTTCGTGGACGTCGAGCCGCAGGGCGCGCAGGTACGCGAAGAGCGGGATCGCGATGAGCAGCAGGGAGACCACGGCCATCGCGGCGCTGAGCCCGAAGCGCAGGCTCTGGAAGCTCGTGACGTAGACGAGCATCGGCATGACGTTGACGTCGTCCGGCGCCGGGGCGCCGAAGAGCACGTACGGGAGCGTGAAGTTGTTGATGTGGCTGAGCGTCGCGAGCAGGAACGCCAGACCCACCGGGCCCTTGAGGTAGGGCAGGACGACGTGCCGCAGCTTCGGCCACCAGGAGGCGCCGTCGAGCGCCGAGGCCTCGTGGACCTCCGGCTCGACGGCCTGCAGGCCGGCCAGGGCCAGCAGGTAGATGAACGGCCAGGCGGCCCAGATCTCGACGAGGACGAGCGTCCAGTACGACGTGGGTCCGGACAGCCACAGCGCCGGCTCCAGGCCGAGCCCGGTCAGGGCGCCGTTGACGACGCCGTCCGGCTGGAGCATGGTGCGCCACACGGTCGCGACGACGAACGACGGCAGGACGTAGGGGACGAGGAACACGGCACGCACGAGCCCGCGGCCGCGGAAGGCGTTCTGCGTCACCAGGGCGGCGGCGATCCCGATCGGCACCGTGACCGCGGTCGAGAGGACGGCGAAGGAGACGCTGATCCAGATCGAGCGGACGAGCCCGCTGCCGAACGCCTCGACGTAGTTGTCCAGGCCGACGAACGGCGCGGACACCCAGCGCCGCAACGTGTACTGGTCGAGGTCGACCACCGACAGCCACAGCGCGAGCAGCAGCGGCAGGACGATGACGACGAGCATGAGGACGCCGCCCGGGGCGAGCATCCACAGCGGCCGGTTCTGCTGCGTCACGCCGCGCGGCGCCCGGCCCGTGCGCCGGCCGGGGGCGGGGTCGCCACCCCCGAGCCCGGGCCGGGCGTCCTTGACGAGGGTCCTGTTCGCCATCACGGCCTACTTCGACCGGTCGAGCGCCGTCTGGGCGGCCTTCTGCGCCGCGTCGATCCGCTCGTCGAGCTGGGCGTCGGACAGCGGTCCCCGCGTGAGGTCGGGCAGCGACTGGACGACGGCGTTGGTCAGGGCGAGCTGGATGTCGGCCCAGCCGCCGGTGAAGGGGGTGGCCACGGACTTGTCGAGGGCCTCGAGCACCGGGGCGAGCGCCGGGTCGGCCGCGAGCGACTGCGCCGCCTCGGCGTTCACCGGGAACTGGCCGAAGGTGTCGTAGAAGTCCTTCTGCCCCTGGGTGTCGGTGACCATCTTGACGAACTCGAAGGCGAGGTCCTTCTGGTCGGAGTAGTCGGCGACGACGAGGTTGTCGCCGGACAGGATGCTCGCGGCCTCCTCGCCGCCGGCCGGGCGGGCGGTCTCGCCCGGCGGCACCGTCGGCAGCGTCGCGAACGCGTACTTGCCCTTGACCGGGCTCGCGTCGAGCGCCTGGCGCGCCAGCGCCGAGGTCAGCATGTAGTACCCGGTCTTGCCCTCCGAGAAGGCGCCGAGCGCCTGCGCGTTGGACCAGCCCACGGACGCCGGGTCGACGACCTTGTCCTTCGCCAGCCAGTTGAAGTACGTCTCGTAGGCGGTCCGCACCGCGGGGTCGTCGACCCGGGCGGTCTTGCCGTCGACGATCGGGTTGCCGGCCTGGATCGCCATGCCCCAGACGAACTTCCACGGGTCGAAGTTGTCCTTGTAGCCGATGGCCATGCCCCACTGGCCGGGCTTGGTGAGCTCCTTGGCGTGCTCGGTGAGCTCGTCCCACGTCGTCGCCGGCGCGTCGATCCCGGCGGCGGCGAGCAGCTCGGTGTTGTAGGCCATGACGAACGGCCGGGAGACCCAGGGGACGCCGATCTGCTCGTCCTCGCTCGGGCCGGAGATGCCGAGGGAGGACGGGACGAACTTGTCCCGGCCGCCGACCTTCTCCCACTCCTCGTCCCCGAGGGTGACGAACGCGCCGGTGGAGTAGGCGGTCGGCGTGAACGTCGTCCCGATGCCGTAGACGTCGGGGCCGTCGCCGGAGATGACCGACGTCTGGATCTTCGTCAGCTCGTCGGACGCCGAGGCGAAGGTCTCCCAGCGGATCGTCGCGCCCGTCTGCTTCTCGAAGGCGGCCGAGGTGGCCTCGAACCAGGCCTTCTGCTCCTCGGGGTACTGGGCGTTGACGCCGACGAACACGTCGAGGGTGCCGCCCTCGCCGTCCGCGCCGGCCTCCTCACCGCCTCCGCCGCACGCGGCCAGCCCGCCGCCCAGCAGGGCGATCGTGGCCAGCAGGGTGACCCGTCGTCGTGTGGTCGTGGTCCGTCCCATGGAGCGCTCCTTCGGGCTCGTCGGCCTGGCGACGAGCTCGCCGGCCGGCTGTTCCGTGGATGCTCGGTCACGGGCCCGCAGCGCTCCCACGAGTTGCCGGAAGTTGCCTGCGCCTCCTACCCGTAGACGGCGGGCCTCGGGGGCAGGACGACGTCGACCCTCGCCCGCGTGGCGGACGACTCGACGGCGCACGCCGCGGCGGTCGTCGCGGCGAGCCCGTCCCACGCGCTGGGGCCGTCGACGACCCCCGCGGCCACGCCGTCCACCCAGGTCTGCAGCTCCTCGACGTAGGCGAGCGCGAAGCGTTCGCGCCAGTCGGCCGGCACCCGCTCCGTCCGGCCGCCCGCGCGGCGCACCACGGTCGTGCGCGGGCTGTCGAGCGACACGGTGCCGAGCGACCCGACGACCTCGCAGCGGACGTCGTAGCCGTACCGGCAGTTGACGAAGGACTCCACGGTGACGACCTGCCCGCCGACCATCTCGACGACGACGACCTGCGGGTCGCTCAGGCCGGTCGCGGCCAGGGGGCTCCGCCCGACCGGGACGAGCGTCACGGCGGCGATCTCGCCGTCGAGCAGCCAGCGGAACACGTCCAGCTCGTGGACGACGGAGTCCGTGAGCGACATCCGGCCGGTGAACGACGCCGGTGCCTCGGCGTTGCGGTGGACCGCGTGCGCGAGGAGCGGCACACCGATGGTCCCGTCCGCCA
>JBQGCR010000357.1:0-5364 GCA_052038585.1 Kineosporiaceae bacterium | reverse complement strand
CGGCGACGGTCGTCGCCGCGAGGATCGTCGGGTGGGTGCCGTAGGCCGCGACGAAGTTGACGAGCGACTCGGGGTGCTTGAGCTGGAGGCCGAAGTCGATCCAGTCCGTGTAGGGCCTGACCTGGCTGTCGTTGGTCTCCTCGTAGACCTGGCGGCGGAACTCGTTGAGCGAGGGGACGCCGGCGTCCCGGGCTCGGGTGATGTTCAGCGTCGGCAGGTCCAGCGGCAGGCCGAGCAGGTTGTTGCGCAGGGTCTCGACGACGAACTCGTCGATCTCCTCGCCGACCTGGTCGGACATGCCCATGAGCACGCTGCCGGCCGCCTCGTACGCGTCGAGCGCGCCGGCGGTGCCGCCGTCGTAGTACGCGGGCGGGTTGAGGAAGCCGTCGAGCAGCGGGATGTCGTTGCGGGTGCCGTCGGCGTTGACCCGGTCGATGGAGTCGGTGAGCATCGAGTGCCCGAACCGGTAGACGGCGTGGGCGAACTCGGCGCGCACGGCCGGGTTGACGTCGTCGTGGTACACGGTGAACGGGTCGATGAGCGGCTGCACCTTGCGGCCGAACTCCTCGAAGACGAGGTGCTGGTACTCCATCTCGTTGACGAAGCGGGCGGCCTGGAAGTACCGCTCGCCGAGGGTGAACGTCTTCGTCGCCGGGATGGCCGAGACGGCCTCGAAGGACGCGCGCAGCGCCTCGTTGCCGGGGGTGGCGAGCGTCGCCCGGATGTCGGCGACGAGCCGGTCGTGCTCGGAGTGGAAGACCTGGTGGACGGCGGTCAGCGCGATGTTCTCGTTGACCCGCCCGTCGCCGGCGATGAAGTGGGCGCCGAGCATCTCGTCGTCGTACGTGCCCGGGAGCCCGTCGTCCCCGGTGCCGGGGTCGGTGTCGGGCGTCAGGCCCGCCTTCGGGACGGCGTGGTGGGCGATGTCGTCGAGGAACGCGGTGTCGATCCGCTTCAGCCCCGGCAGGGTCGAGACGGTGACCGGGGTGGCGGTGTCGCCCTCGACGAGGACGATCCCGCCCGGGCCGGAGCCGTCGGGGTCCGTGACGACCATCGGCAGACCACGGGCGGGGCCGGGCACGAAGTTGCCGTAGGGGTCCGCGGCGATCATCGGGATGTTCGCGACGTCGGTGTCGACGAGCCGCAGGCCGAGAAGGCTCTCGCTCTGCGCCTTGACGTCCGTCCAGCGCGGCATGGCCGTCGCCGCGCCGCTGCCCGGGGACTCCAGGAGCCGCCCGGTCGCGACGGGCCGGCCGCCGGCGAGCGTGTACTCGCGCAGGAAGACCTGGTGCGAGGGGTGCGAGGTGTACGTCTGGCTCTGGTCGACGAAGGGGGTGTCGCGGTTGACGCCGTCACGGTCGCCGTTGACGGCGGTCCGGGAGAGCACCATGAACGGCGTCCGGCCGGCGCGCACGAACAGCGGGTCGTCGGTGCGCAGCGGGATGACCACGGAGTCGGCCGTCTTGCTCGTGAAGTCGACGCCGTGGTCGAAGAACTGGCCGAAGATCGTGAACAGGCCGTTGAACGGCGGGGAGAGGCCGACGTCGGTCGTGACGTTCGGGATGGAGAGCGTCTCCCCCGGCGGGACGCAGTCGGGGGGCGCGGGAGCACCCTCGGCGCCGCAGGCGTAGACGCCCGGGTTCCCCTGCGTGCGAACGGGGTTGCGCGCGGCCTCGACCGCGGCCGGGTTGGTCGCCGTCTGGTCGACGACGAGGTTGCTCACGACACGCGGCTCGGCGTCGACGACCGTGCCGGTCGCGTCCGCGTAGGACGTCGGGCCGGAGCCGATGCCGATCGTCGACAGGTCGTCCGCGGACCGGAACGTGGCGGGCGTGTGCCGGGGGAAGGCGACGTCGGCCGCGCCCCACGTCTCCTTGCCGGCATGCAGGTTGTTGCACGAGCCGTCGACGGTCCGGATGCCGTACGAGGTGAGCACGGTCGGCACCTGGTCGGCGTCCGGGATGCCGTCGCCCGGCGTCGCGAGCAGCGCACCGCACGGACCGGTCGACGCGGTCGTGTTCCGCACGTGCGACTCGGCGATCCTGATCTGCTTGAGGATGAACGCGATGTCGGAGGCGGAGACGGTGAACCCCTGCCCCACGGGCGCCGCGGAGGCCGGCGGGGCGAGGACGGCGGTCACGCCGCCGAGGACGACCGCGGACGCGGCCACGAAGGAGACGGCTCGGCGCGTGGACGCGCGAGCACCGGGCACGGACATGGGACCCCCCTGGGTCGGCGGGACGGCGGCCGGCGGGGTGCCGGTCGCCAGGACGTGCGGCCGCTGGCGGACGGGCGGAGCGCCGGCGCGTCGCGCCGGGAGCAGGGGACGTGCGGGCCGCGGTGGACGGCGGCATGCCCGATGATCAGGTGCACTGTGTCGCCTACCTGGGGTGGGCGCGTATACCCGATCTTGGGGAGTTCGCAACTCGACGCCTCGTGACCGTGGGGTTGTGGCACCCCGGCGGCCCGCGGGCCAGGATGTGCCGGTGGCCCTTCCCGTGAACCCGCCCGTGCTGCCGATGCTCGCCAAGGCCGCCAAGGCCGTCCCGGAGCAGCCGGAGGGGGCCGCGCCGACGTGGCTCTACGAGCCGAAGTGGGACGGCTTCCGGTGCCTGGTGTTCCGGGACGGCGACGACGTCGTCCTCGGCTCCCGCAACACCAAGCCGCTCGACCGGTACTTCCCCGAGGTCGTCGAGGCCGTGAAGGCCGAGCTGCCGGAGCGGGTCGTCCTCGACGGCGAGCTCGTCGTCCCGCGGGTGGTCGACGGCCGGACCCGCCTGGACTGGGAGAGCCTGTCCCAGCGGATCCACCCGGCCGCGAGCCGGATCGCCAAGCTCGCGGAGCAGACGCCGGCGGCCTTCGTCGCCTTCGACGCGCTCGCGGTCGGCGACGACGACCTCATGGGCGTCCCCCTCGCCGTCCGCCGGGAGGCACTGCGCGAGGCGCTCGGCGCGGCCGGGACGTCGGTGCACCTGTCGACGTCGACGACCGACGCCGCGACCGCCCGCGACTGGTTCGAGACGTTCGAGGGCGCCGGGCTGGACGGCGTCGTCGCCAAGCGGCTCGACGGCACGTACCGTCCGGACGCGCGGGACATGGTCAAGGTCAAGCACCACCGGACGGCGGACTGCGTCGTCATCGGCTACCGCCGGCACAAGTCGGTCGACGGGATCGGGTCGCTCCTGCTCGGGCTGTACGAGGGCGACCGGATGCACATGGTCGGCGGGGCGAGCGCGTTCACGACCGTCGTCCGCAAGCAGCTCCTCGAGCAGCTCCAGCCGTACCGGGTCGGCGAGGACGTCACGTACTCCGGCGAGCCGAACCGGTGGAACGCCCGCGAGGACCACTCCTTCGTGCCGCTGCGGCCCGAGCTCGTCGTCGAGATCGAGTACGACCAGATGGAGGGCGACCGCCTGCGGCACGCGGGCCGGGTGCTGCGCTGGCGCACCGACAAGTCCCCCGAGCAGTGCACGTACGACCAGCTCGACGTCCCGGCCCGCTACGACCTCGAGGATGTGCTGTCGCGATGAGCCCCACCCCCGCCGAGGAGCTCGACGTCGCCGGGACCGCCGTCCGCCTGAGCAACCCGGACAAGGTCTACTTCCCCGAGCTCGGCGCCGAGGGCTCCAAGCGCCGGCTCGTCGAGTACTACCGGACGGTCGCGCTCGACGGCGCGATCCTGCGGGCGCTGCGGGACCGGCCGACGTACCTGCAGCGCTTCCCCGACGGCATCACCGGCGAGGAGGTCTACCAGAAGCGGCTGCCGCCCAAGCGCCCCGAGCACGTGCAGTCCTGCACGGTCCGGTTCCCCAGCGGGCGCAGCGCCGACGCGCTGCGCGTGACGAACCCGGCCGACGTCGTCTGGGGCGCCAACCTCGGCACGGTGACCTTCCACCCCTGGCACGCCCGGTGCCCGGACACCGAGCACCCGGACGAGCTGCGGATCGACCTCGACCCCCAGCCGGGGACGGCGTTCGCGCAGGCGCGGGCGGTGGCGCTCGGCGTCGTCCGGCCGTTCCTCGCCGACCACGGGCTCGTCGGCTTCGCGAAGACCTCGGGCGGGCGCGGCATCCACGTCTACGTGCGGGTCGAGCCGCGCTGGAGCTTCGTCGAGGTGCGGCGCGCGGCGATCGCCGCGGCGCGGGAGATCGAGCGGCGCGCCGGCGGCGCGGTGACGACGGCCTGGTGGAAGGAGCAGCGCGGCGAGGCGATCTTCGTCGACTACAACCAGAACGCCCGGGACCGGACGATCGCGAGCGCCTACTCGGTGCGCCGCACCCCGCGGGCGACGGTCTCGACGCCCCTGACCTGGGACGAGCTCGCCGACGCCGAGCCGGACGACCTGACGATCGCCACGGTGCCCGGCCTGCTCGCCCGGCGCGGCGACCCGATGGCCGCGATCGACGACGTCGCCCACTCCCTCGAGGGGCTGCTCGAGCTCGCCGAGCGCGACGAGGCCGGCGGCCTGGGCGACCTGCCCTACCCGCCGAACTACCCCAAGATGCCCGGCGAGCCCAAGCGCGTGCAGCCGAGCAAGGCCCGGGCCGACACGACCGGCAACGCCCCGCCGACCGGCCAGGGCCTGCCCGACCTCCCCTGACCGGGGCCGGGTGCGGGATCGTCGGCTGCTTGTAGCGTCGCGTTCGTCCGGAAGTCACCAGGTCTTGGGGGTGCTCGGCCTAACGTCGGCCGCGTCCACCAGTGCTCGAAGGGGTTCCCCGTGACGACGACGCCGACCAGCCCGTCCCGCCGCTCGCTGCTGCCGCTCGCCGGCCGGCAGGCGCCCGCCCACCCGGGCGGTCGCAGCGCGACGGTCTGCCACTACCGCTGCGCCAACGCCTGCCTGCAGCCGGTCCCGAACACCAGCGACAACGCCTACTTCGGCGACGTGCTGACCTCGTCCCTGTCCCGCCGCCGGGTGCTCGCCGCCGTCGGCCTCCTCGCCGGCGCCGCGACCGTCGGCCGGTCGGGGCTCTCCGCGCCGTCGGCCGCGGCGGCGGACGGCGCGACGGCCGCCGCGGCGAGCGGCGCGACCGGCGCCACCGGGCGCGGCCTGGCGTTCACGCCGATCGCCCCGGTGCCCGCGACCATCGACGCCGTGACCGTGCCCGACGGGTACGTCTGGCGCACGATCATCTCCTGGGGCGACCCGGTCCTGGCCGACGCCCCGGAGTTCGACTTCGACCACCAGACGCCGGACGCCCAGGCCGGCCAGTTCGGCTACAACAACGACTACACGACCCTCATCCCGACCGGCCCGAACCGCGCGCTGCTCGTGTGCAACCACGAGTACACCAACGAGGAGCTCATGTTCCGCGACTGGCCGGGCGAGGACGCCGCCTCGGTCGACCAGCTGCGGATCGC
>JBQGCR010000356.1:0-6516 GCA_052038585.1 Kineosporiaceae bacterium | reverse complement strand
GCGACGAGGACCGTCCCGGTGCGGCCGACTCCGCCGCCGTCACCGCTGCCGCCACCGCTGCCGCGCTGGCCTGACCCGCTTCCGCCGTTCCCCCACCCAGACCCGAGGAGACACACCCATGGGCGCCACCAAGGCCGTCACCGACGATTCCTTCGGCACGGACGTGCTGCAGAACGACCTGCCCGTCCTCGTCGACTTCTGGGCGCCGTGGTGCGGCCCGTGCCGCCAGGTCGCCCCGATCCTCGAGGAGATCGCCGCCGAGCACGGCGACAAGATCGCGGTCGTCAAGCTCAACACCGACGAGAACCCCAAGGTCGCGGCGCAGTACGGCGTGACGTCGATCCCGACGCTCAACGTCTACAAGGGCGGCGAGGTCGTCAAGACCATCGTCGGCGCCCGGCCGAAGCCGATGCTCCTGCGCGAGCTGCAGGACTTCCTGGGCTGAGCAGGGACCCGTCGCCGACGTGGCCCTGAGGTCCGGCATGACCGACCCCCGCGTCCGGGCGCTGCGCGAGCAGCTCGCCCGGGCCCGGGGGTCGTCGTCGTCCGCCGCCGACCTGCCCTCGGACAGCCCGGACGACGTCTTCGACGACCGGCTGGCCGAGCAGGTCAAGGCGTTCCAGCAGGCGCGCGGCCTCATCGCGGACGGCGTCGTCGGCCCGCACACCGCCCGTGCGCTCGACGCCGCCCAGTGGCGGCTCGGCGACCGCGTCCTGCTCTTCACCCCGGGCCACCTCGTGCGCGGGGACGACGTCGCGGCGCTCCAGGAGCGCCTGCAGTCCCTCGGCCTGCTCCACGGGCTCGTCGACGGCGTCCTCGGGCCGGACACCGACGCCGCCCTGCGCGACGCCCAGCGCAGCCTCGGCCTGGCCGCCGACGGCCTGTGCGGTCCGGCGACGCTGCGCGGCCTCGCGGCCCTCGCCCGGTCCGTCGGCGGCGGCGACCCGTGGTCGCTGCGCCAGCAGGCCCGGGTGGAGCACGCCGGCAAGTCGCTCACCGGCCGCTGCGTCGTCCTCGACCCCGGCAGCGCCGAGCACGAGGCGGACGTGACGCTCGACGTCGCGCGCCGCGTCGAGGGGCGCCTGGAGGTCATCGGCGTCCGCACCGTCCTGTCCCGCGGCGCCGCCGGGCGCCCCGACGACGCCGAGGTGGCCGAGCTGGCCGACGACGTGCGCGCCGACGTCCTGCTGTCCCTGCACTGCGACCGCAGCCCGAGCCCCCGCGCGCACGGCGTCGCCGCGTTCTACTGGGGCGACGAGCGCGTCGGGTCCCGCTCCCGGGTCGGGCAGCGCCTCGCGACGCTGGTCCAGCGCGAGCTCGTGGCCCGGACGGGGCTGCTCGACTGCCGGACCCACGCCCGCGGGTTCGAGCTGCTCCGCCGCACACCCGTCCCCGCCGTCTGGGTGGACCTCGGGTACGTGACGCACCCCGGTGACCGGGCGGTGCTCGCCGACCGCGCCGCGCGCGACCGGATGGCGGACGGCGTGGTGGCCGCCGTGCAGCGGCTGTACCTCGGCGACGACGACGCCGTCACGGGCACGCTCAACCTCGCGGACCTGCTCGAGCACGCCGGGCTCGCGGCGCCCGAGGCGTCCTGAGTCCCTCGTGCGGCCGCGCTCAGTAGGAGCGGGTGCTCGTCAGCGCCGGCGCCCGCACCGAGTCGAGGATGCGCTCGAGGGCCGCCTCGACGTCCTCGCGCCAGGAGAGCGTCGTCTTGAGCTCGAGCCGCAGCCGGGGGTAGCGGTGGTGCGGCCGCACCGTCTTGAAGCCGACGGCGAGGAGCATGTCCGCGGGCACGAGGCAGCCCGACGCCGCGCCGTCCGGGAGGGTGTCCTCGCGGGGACCGCCCGGGCCGCCCGGGCCCGCCGGGCCGGCCGGGCCGTCAGGGCCGTCAGGGCCGTCTGCGAGGGCGAAGGCCTCGATGGCCCGCACGCCCCGCCGGGTCAGGTCCTTCGCCGCGGCCTGGACGAGCATCCGGGCGAGCCCGCCGCCCTGCCGGTGCTCGGTCACCCGGACCGTCATGAGGAGGACCGCGTCACCGCTGACCGGTGACGTCGGGAAGGCCATGGAGCGCGGCACGAGGTGCGGCGGGGCGTACAGCACGAAGCCCGCCGGCGCGTCGTCGACGTAGGCGATCCGGCCGCACGACCCCCACTGGAGCAGGGTCGCCGAGAGCCACGCCTCCTTCTCGAACGCGACGTCCCCGGCCTCGTAGGCGCGGCGGGCGGCGACCGGGTCGAGCTCCCAGACGACGCACTTACGGCACGGCCCGGGCAGGTCGTCGAGGTTGTCGAGCGTGAGGGGCGAGACCCGACGGCTCATGCAACGGGCTCCGCACGGTGGTCGGCGGGGACGGGCAGGCCGGCGTCCCGCACGTCGAGGGTCGCCGGACGGTCCTCCGCGGGCCGCGGCACGGACGGACCGGCCGCACGGGGCGCGGCGCCGCCGCTGGCGGCTCCCGCGGCGGGCCGGGGGCGGGGGCGCAGCAACGCCCCGACGAACGCGAGGGCCCCGGCGAGAGCCGCCAGGACAACGAGCCGCCGCAGTGGCATGGGACACTCCCTCACACAGGGGCGACGCCCGGGCCGTCGGCGCGGCAGGGGGCGCCGGGGGTCGTCCCCAGCATCGTACGCACTCCGGGCAGGGCGGGGAAGGTCACGCTCGGTGGACGACGATCACGGCCCGTAGACCGGGGTCGTCGGGTGAGGAGGGACGAGCGTGGACGAGACGGACCGGCAGGGTTCGCGGCTGGACCGGTGGGTGGGCGCGTACGCCGCCCGGGCCGCCGGCATGACCGCCTCCGAGATCCGGGCGCTCTTCGCCGTCGCCAGTCGCCCGGAGGTCGTCTCGCTCGCCGGGGGCATGCCGTACCTCGACGCGCTGCCGCTCGACGTCGTCGCCGACACGATGGCCCGCCTGGTGCGTGACCGCGGGGCGGTGGCGCTGCAGTACGGGTCGGGGCAGGGCGACCCGGGTCTGCGCGAGCGGATCCTCGACGTCATGGCACCGCAGCAGGTGGACGCCCACCCGGACGACATCGTCGTCACGACGGGGTCCCAGCAGGCGCTCGACCTCGTGACCCGCATCTTCGTCGACCCGGGCGACGTCGTCGTCGCGGAGGCGCCGAGCTACGTCGGCGCGCTCGGTGTCTTCCGCGCCTACCAGGCCGACGTCGTCCACGTCCCGCTCGACGCCGACGGCCTCCAGCCGGCCGCCCTCGACGAGACGCTCACCCGGCTGGCCGCCGAAGGACGCCGGGTCAAGCTCCTCTACACCGTCCCCAACCACCACAACCCCGCGGGCGTGACGCTCTCGGCCGCCCGGCGTCCCGAGGTCGTCGAGATCGCCGCGCGGCACGGCGTCCTCGTCCTCGAGGACGACCCGTACGGGCTTCTGGGCTTCGACGGCGACCCGCTGCCGGCGCTGCGCTCGCTCGACGCCGAGGGCGTCGTCTACCTCGGGTCCTTCTCCAAGACCTTCGCCCCCGGCTACCGGGTCGGCTGGGCGGTCGCGCCGCACGCCGTGCGCGAGAAGCTCGTCCTCGCCAGCGAGTCCGCGATCCTCTGCCCGAGCTCGTTCTCCCAGCTCGCGGTGTCGACGTACCTCGACACGCACGACTGGAAGCACCAGGTCGGCGTCTTCCGGGACCTCTACCGCGAGCGGCGCGACGCGACGCTCGAGGCGCTCACGGACCTCGTGCCCTCGGCCACGTGGACGCACCCGCAGGGCGGCTTCTACGTGTGGGTGACGCTGCCGGACGGCCTCGACGCCAAGGCGATGCTGCCCCGGGCCGTGACCGAGCGCGTCGCCTACGTGCCCGGGACGGCGTTCTACGCCGACGGGCAGGGCCGTGCGAACCTGCGCCTGTCGTACTGCTACCCGACGGCGGAGCGGATCCGCGAGGGCGTCCGGCGGCTCGCCGGCGTCGTCGACGCCGAGCTGGAGCTGACCCGGGTGTTCGGTGCCGGCGCCGCCGCCGGCACCGGGCGCGGCGGGGTCCAGTTCCCCGCGCCCGACGTCTCCTGACCGTCACCGCCCGCCGTCCCGCAGGAGGAAGCCCATGTCCCCCGCCCTGTCCCCCCGCGTCCTCGTCCTCGCCGGCGGCCTGTCCCACGAACGGGACGTCTCCCTGCGCTCGGGGCGGCGGGTCGCCGAGGCGCTGCGTGACGCCGGCTGCGTCGTCAAGGTCCGGGACGTCGACGCCGGCCTCGTCGGCCGGCTCGCGGCGGGGGACGTCGACGTCGTCTGGCCGCTGCTGCACGGGGAGTCCGGAGAGGACGGCTCGCTGCGGGAGGTCCTCGAGCTGACCGGCGTCCCGTACGTCGGCCCCGACCCCGCCGCGAGCCGGATGGCCTGGGACAAGGCGGTCGCGCGCGAGGTCGCGCGCTCGGCGGGACTCGCCGTGCCCGAGGCGGTCGTCCTCCCGTCGGGGACCTTCCGCGAGCTCGGCGCCGCGGCGCTCCTCGAGGCGCTCGTCGCGCGGCTCGGACTTCCGGTCGTCGTCAAGCCCGCCCGAGGTGGCTCCGCCCTGGGGGTCGGTGTCGTCGCGACGTCCGACGGCCTGCCCCGGGCCATGGTCGACTGCTTCGCCTACGGGGACGTCGCCCTCGTCGAGCGCCAGGTCCACGGGACGGAGGTGGCGGTCGCGGTCGTCGAGACGTCCGACGGGCCGGTGGCCCTCCCGCCGGTGGAGATCCGGGCCGACGGCGGGGTGTACGACTACGACGCGCGCTACACCGCCGGGGCGACGGAGTTCTTCTGCCCGGCGCGGCTCGACGAGGCCGCCACCCGGGCCGCGGGCGACCTCGCCCTCGCCGCGCACCGCGCCTTCCGGCTGCGGGACCTGTCCCGGACGGACCTCATCGTTGACGCCGACGGGCGACCGTGGTTCCTCGAGGTCAACGTCGCCCCGGGGATGACGGAGACGTCGCTGCTGCCGCAGGCCGTGGCCGCGGCCGGCCACGAGGCGGGCGCGCTGTACCGGTCCCTCGTGGAGCGGGCGGCCCGCCGCGGGGCAGGGTCGCCCGCCGTCCCGCCGGCGGGCGAGCCCCTGCCCGCCTGATCAGCCCTCGCGGAAGGCGCCGCGCTCCTCGGGCGCGAGCAGCGCGACGATCCGGTTGAGGTCGTCGACGCTGGCGAACTCGATGCTCAGCTTGCCCTTGCTGCGCCCGAGCGCGATCTGGACGCGCGTGTCGAACCGGTCACCGAGACGCGTCGCGAGGTCGTCGAGCTCCGACCGGTGGGTGCCGGCCCGCGGCCGGTTCTGCCGCTTCGGCGTCGTCGCGTCGCCGAGGGCGACGATCTCCTCGACCGCCCGGACGGACAGGCCCTCGGAGACGATGCGGCCGGCCAGCTGCTCCATGGCCTCCGGGCCGTCGAGCCCGAGCAGCGCCCTCGCGTGGCCGGCGGAGAGCACGCCCGCGGCGACGCGCCGCTGGACGAGCGGCGGCAGCCGGAGCAGGCGGATCGTGTTGCTGATCTGCGGCCGGGACCGTCCGAGCCGGGTCGCGAGCTCGTCGTGCGTGCAGCCGAAGTCGTCGAGGAGCTGCTGGTAGGCGGCCGCCTCCTCGAGCGGGTTGAGCTGGCTGCGGTGGAGGTTCTCCAGGAGGGCGTCGCGCAGCAGGTCGTCGTCCGCCGTCGCCCGGATGATGGCGGGGACCCGGTCGAGGCCCGCCTCGCGCGTCGCCCGCCACCGCCGCTCGCCCATGATGAGCTCGTAGCGCTGCTCGCCGTCGACCACGGAGGACCGGCGGACGACGATGGGCTGCAGCACGCCGATCTCGCGGATGCTGTGGACGAGCTCGGCGAGCTCCTCCTCGTCGAAGACCTGCCTCGGCTGGCGGGGGTTCGGCGAGATCGAGTCGATGGGCAGCTCGGCAAAGGTCGCCCCCGGCACGGCGAGGAGCCCGTCGCCCGACTCCTCGACGTCCGTCGCGGGCGCGTCCACGGGTTCCGCCGCGTCGAGCTCGGCGTCGACCTCGATGTCGGCCTCGGTGTCGGGCTCGGTGTCGGCGTCAGTCTCGGCGTCGGTGGTCTCGGCGTCGGTGGTCTCGGCGACCGGTGCGGCGTCGTCCGGCCGGCTGTCCCCCTGCTCCGTGGTCTCCTCGACCTGCTCCGGACGGCGCTCCGGCTCCGCCGGCTCCGCGGGAGGCTCACGGTCGACGACCGCCGTGGACGCATGGGCAGTGCCGGCACCGGACAGGCCGAAGGCCGCCCCAGGACCGTCAGGCGTGGGCGAGGACGAGGACGACGGCGCACCGGCGTTCTCCCGGTCGGGGAAGAAGACGTCCACCGGTCGTTCGCCACCGGTCGCCCGGCCGGCGGGGTCGGCGCTGGGGATGAGGGCCCCCAGACCGCGGCCGAGTCCCCGTCGCTTCTCGCTCATCGCTGTGCCTCCTCGGTCCGTCCGCCGACACCGGCGGACTCGGTCGCTCTCTCGGCCACCTCGCGAGCGGCCTCCAGGTAGGAGAACGCTCCGCTCGAGGCGGGGTCGTACGTCAGGACGGTCTGCCCGAA
>JBQGCR010000355.1:0-2200 GCA_052038585.1 Kineosporiaceae bacterium | reverse complement strand
GCACGGTCGCGCTCAGTACGACGGGTCGGGGTCGGGGTAGCACGGGTCCGCGGTGAGCGGGTCGTTCTCGTCGACCTCGACGCCGTTCATGCCGACGGTGAACTGCGTCATCATGTCGTGGTCCTCGTGCGGCAGGTTGTGGCAGTGGACCATGTACTTGCCGCGCTGGTTCTCGAACTTCACGAGCACCCGGACCGTCTCGTTCTCCCCGACGACGACGACGTCCTTCGGCCCGAGCTCGTACGGGGCCGGCGCCCGGCCGTTGCGGCTGAGCACCTGGAAGTCGACCAGGTGGATGTGCAGGGGGTGGTACCAGCCGCCGGAGCGGTTCTCGATCTCCCAGACCTCCACGTCGCCGAGGTCGGGGCTCGCGACCACCTTCTTGTAGCCGCTCGCGACGATGTCGTCCCACGTCGTGTCGTTGACGACCCACTGGCCGGCGGGGTTGCGGTGCAGGCGCAGCTTCGTCGTCCGCCGGGCCGCGGCGGCGGTGAGCGACATGATCGGCGACGGCGCGAGCGTCGTCGGGATCGTGTTCCACGTCGGGTCCGAGGTGTCGACCGGCTCGTCGGTGACGTCGAACGCCATGACGCGGTTGGTGTAGTCGTAGTCGACGACGTTGGGCAGCACGCCGTTGCGCAGCTCGACCCGCTGCCCGGTCCGGTAGCCGCGGAAGTCGACGAGGATCTCGTACCGCTCGGCGCTGCCGTGCCGCCACGAGGTCGCGGACTGCGTGCGGGGCATGAGGCCGCCGTCCGTCGCGACGAAGTACACCGGGGCACCCGTGCTCAGCGACAGCTTGAGCATCCGGGAGATCGACGCGTTGAGCACCCGGAAGCGGTAGACCCGCTTGGCCACCTTGAGCACCGGCCAGGGCCGGCCGTTGACGAGGATGATGTCGCCGTAGAGGCCGGAGTGGGTGTTGTCGTCGTAGGCGAGCTGGCCGTCGGCGCCGAGCATGACGTCGTTGATGACGATCGGCACGTCGAACTTGCCCTGCGGCAGAAGCGCGCGCTCGACCGGGTCGTGCATGACGTACATGGCGGCCAGGCCCGAGTAGGCGTTCTCGGCCGTGTGGTGCACCCCGTGGTCGTGGTACCACAGCGTGCGCGCCGGCTGGAAGTTCGGGTACTGGTAGTTCTTCGTGTACCCGGGGTAGGTGACGTCGCTGGCGTACCCGTCGTACTGCGGCTTGGACGCCGAGCCGTGCAGGTGCGTCGACGTCGTGTAGGCGTGGCCGAGCGTCGGGTGCGTGCTCGGCATGTGGTTGCGGACGTTGAGCTCGACCCGGGTGCCGCGCTCCACGCTGATCGTCGGGCCGGGGAAGATGCCGTTGTACCCGTAGACCGGCGTCTGGATGCCGGCCGCGATCTGGGTCCACCCCTGCTTCTCCACGACCGAGTACTTCTCGTACGGCGTGCCGTCGTCGTCCCAGCCGTTCTCGTACGGCGCGAGGACGGGCGGACGGACGAAGGCCACGCCGTACGGCTTCGGCATCTTCGACAGCGGGAGGGTGCTCACGCTCTTGGCCTGCAGGGACTGGCCGACCGGAACCCCGACCGCTGCCGCCCCCACAGCCCCCAGCGCGCCGAACTTCACGACGTCACGACGGGAGATGTCCATGACCCACAGGGTCCCGAGCGGACCCGGCCCCCGTAAGGCCACGGTGAGGGGGAGACAGCCCCTACTCGTGGGGGGACCGCTCGACTGCGCTGAGTGACGAGGCCCCTGCGCCCGGCGTCGGGGAGTCCGTCGGCGGCAGGGCCCGTCGGCCCCTGCGGCGTCCGTCGACCACGCACCTTGGCATCTCGCCGTCCGGCGGCGCAAGGGGGCCGTCGCGCCAGTTCGCCTGTGCGGCGGGCGGGACGGGCTCCGGTGTGGTATCGACGACGACCGTCCCGCCGACGGGCTGGGGGACGGAGCGGTCCGCGGCGCGACGGGCCGGCGGCCGGGGCGGTCCGGCGACGCGGCGTGCCCGGCGGCCGGCGCCCTGGGCGCTCCCGTCACCGACCGCGACGTCCTCGGCGAGCGCCTCGTGCGCCCGGGCGACGAGCCGCTCGGCGTCCGCCTCGACCCGTCGTCCCCCCGCCTCCCAGAGCGCCGCCGAGCCGGCGGACACGGTGACGTGCAGGCCGTCGGCGACCTGGTCCCACGGCCGCGCGGCCACCTCGGCGCGCAGCCGGGCGGCCACGGCGCGGGC
>JBQGCR010000354.1:0-16077 GCA_052038585.1 Kineosporiaceae bacterium | reverse complement strand
GTACTCGCTCATGTCGATGCGGACCATCGCCCGCTCGTCGTCGAAGAGGAAGTCCGCCAGGGCCTTGGCGAGCTCGGTCTTGCCGACGCCCGTCGGGCCGAGGAAGAGGAACGAGCCCGTCGGCCGGTCCGGGTCGGAGATCCCTGCGCGAGAACGGCGGACGGCGTCGGAGACGGCACGGACGGCGTCGCCCTGCCCGATGAGCCGGGCCCCGAGCACCTCCTCCATCCGCAGCAGCTTCTCGGTCTCGCCCTGGAGCAGGCGGCCGGCGGGGATGCCGGTCCACGCGGCGACGACGTCGGCGACGTCGTCCGCACCCACCTCGTCGGAGACCATGGGCTCGACGGCGTCGAGCACCTGCTCGGCGGCCTGGGCCTCGGCGAGCTCCTTCTCGATCGTCGGGATCTCGCCGTAGAGCAGCCGGGACGCCGCGGCGAGGTCGCCCTCGCGCTGGAGCCGCTCGGCCTGCCCGCGGACGGCGTCGAGCCGCTCCTTGAGCTCGCCGACCCGGTTGAGCCCGGCCTTCTCCTGCTCCCACCGCGCGGTGAGCGCGGCGAGCTGCTCGGAGCGGTCGGCGAGGTCGGCCCGCAGCTTCTCGAGCCGCTCACGCGAGGCGTCGTCGTCCTCGCGCGCGAGCGCCATCTCCTCCATCTTCAGCCGGTCGACCTGGCGGCGCAGGGCGTCGATCTCCTCCGGGGACGAGTCGATCTCCATGCGCAGCCGGGACGCCGCCTCGTCGACGAGGTCGATCGCCTTGTCCGGCAGCTGGCGCCCGGTGATGTAGCGGTGGGAGAGGGTTGCGGCGGCGACGAGCGCGGCGTCGGCGATGGCGACCTTGTGGTGCGCCTCGTAGCGCTCCTTGAGCCCGCGCAGGATGCCGACGGTGTCCTCGACGCTCGGCTCGCCGACGTAGACCTGCTGGAAACGGCGCTCGAGCGCGGCGTCCTTCTCGATCCGCTCGCGGTACTCGTCGAGCGTCGTCGCGCCGACGAGCCGCAGCTCGCCACGGGCGAGCATCGGCTTGAGCATGTTGCCGGCGTCCATCGCGCCCTCGCCGGACGCGCCGGCGCCGACGACGGTGTGCAGCTCGTCGATGAACGTGACGACCTGCCCGTCGCTGCCCTTGATCTCCTCGAGGACGGCCTTGAGCCGCTCCTCGAACTCGCCGCGGTACTTCGCCCCGGCGACCATCGCGCCGAGGTCGAGCGAGACGAGCCGCTTGCCGCGCAACGACTCCGGGACGTCCCCGGCGACCATCCGCTGGGCGAGGCCCTCGACGACGGCGGTCTTGCCGACGCCGGGCTCGCCGATGAGCACGGGGTTGTTCTTCGTCCGGCGGGAGAGCACCTGGACGACGCGGCGGATCTCGGCGTCACGGCCGATGACCGGGTCGAGCCGGCCCTCGCGCGCCGCGGCGGTGAGGTCGACGCCGTACTTCTCCAGGGCCTTGTACGTGCCCTCGGGGTCCGGGCTCGTCACGCGCGCGCCGCCGCGGACCTCGGGCAGCCTCGCCAGGAGGTTCTCCGGCGTCGCGGGCGCGCGGAGCAGGGTGGGCGCCGCCGAGGCGAGGCCGATGAGCAGGTGCTCGGTGCTGACGTACTCGTCCCCGAGCTGTCGGGCGCTCTCCCCCGCGGTCGAGAGCGCGTGGTAGGCCGTGCGCCCGAGGTTCGGGCTGCTTACCGAGGAGCCGGACGCCGACGGCAACGCCGCGACGGCGTCGGCGGCGGTGGTCCGGACGGCGGCCGGGTCGGCCCCCACGGCGCGCAGCAGCGCCGGGGCGACGCCGTCGGTCTGCTCGAGCAGGGCGAGCAGCAGGTGCGCCGGCTCGACCTGGGCATGGCCCGCGGTCGCGGCCGACCGCACGGCGGAGGCCATGGCCTCCTGCGTGCGCGTGGTGAGCTTGAGGTCCATCAAGTGTCCTTCCGAGTCGTGCGACAGGCTCGTCGGTGGCAACGCCGCGAAAGTTGAGTCTGTTCCGCTCAATGTAGCGCCTCACCAGCCGCGGGGTACTCCTCCGCCGTGAGCAGTCCCGCTGCCGAACCCGTCGTCCTCGAGGCCGCCGCCCGCGAGCGCACCGCCTGGCTGGACCTGGCGCGCGTCGTCGCGATCCTCTGCGTCGTCGTCGTCCACGTGACGATGGTCGCCGTCAACGGCAACCGCACCGACGAGGGGACGGCGGCCTGGTGGGTCGCCAATGCGCTGAACTCCACCTCGCGCTGGTGCGTGCCGGTGTTCCTCATGGTGAGCGGCGCGCTCCTGCTCGACCCGCGCCGGGTCGAGCGGCCGCGCGACTTCTACCGCAAGCGCCTGGGCAAGGTCGGCATCCCGATCGTCGTCTGGACGGTCGTCTACCTGCTGTTCCGGCGGTTCTACCTGGGGTCGGACCTCACGCCCGTCGACGCCGTCCGCGACGTGGCGTCCGGGACGCCCTTCCTCCAGCTGTACTTCCTCTACGTGCTGCTCGGGCTGTACCTGCTCACGCCGTTCCTGCGGATCGTCCTGCGCGAGACGACGCGGCGGATGCAGCTCGGCTTCGCCGCCGTCCTCCTCGGGCTCGGTGCCGTCGACCAGGTCGCCGCCGAGCTCCTCGGCGCCGGCGACCCCACTGCGGCGACCCGCTTCCTGCCGTTCGCGGGCTTCTTCGTGCTCGGCTGGGTGCTGCGCGACGTCGTCCTCTCCCGACGCCTCGTCCGGTGGTCCGCCGTCGCGTTCGTCGGCTCGGTGCTCGTCACGATCGCGCTCGTCGGCCTCACGGCGACCCTCTTCCGCTGGGGCAGCCCCGGGCGCTACCTCTACGGCTTCCTCTCCCCGCCGGTCATCGTCATGTCGGTCGCGGCGTTCGTCCTGCTCCGCGTCGCCGGCCGGCGCCTGCGCGGCCGCGGCGCCCGGGTCGCCGCCTCGCTGTCAGCGCTGACCTTCGGGGTCTACCTCGTCCACCCACTCGTGCTCTACCCGCTCGCCCGGCACGTCCCCCTGCCGCAGGACCTGCCCGGCTTCCTCGCCGTCTTCGCCCTCCAGCTCGTCGCGACGACGGCCGGCTCGCTGCTGCTCACCGTCGTCCTGCGCCGCATCCCGGGGGTCCGCCAGTCGCTGTGAGGCCGGGCCGGCCGCCGCTCGCGTCAAGATCCAACAGATGCAGCGCTGCGGTACGGCCGAGCCGTATCCGTGCGCTGCATCTGTTTGATCAAGGTCACGCGGGGCCGCCGCGGACAGGCCGGCCGCCTGCGCCGCTACCGCGGGCCACTCGACCAACGCGCACGTCTCCGCCTCCACCTGGCCAGCTTCACCAGGGCGGAGGTGTCGAGGTAGATCACCTCACCAGCGCTCCTCGTCCCGCAGCTGCGAGAGGAGGCGGCCACCGTCCTCGCCCTGGCCGGCGACGTGCTCCGGCATCGGGACAGGCCCGGACGACGTCGGCGCTACGACAAGACCTACGGCCAAGAGGTCCGCCAGGGTGTCGACCCCGGCAGGGACGATCCGAGCGATCGTCCGACCGCGGTTGGTCACCTCGATCACCTCGCCACGCTGAACGCGAGCCATGACGCCGGCCGTGTCCTGCTTGAGCTGGCGGATCGGTACCTGACCCACGCCCTCACCATAGCCACGCGTTGTACACGTCGTGCAGGGACGGCGGCCTCGAGCGACCTCACCAAGATCTCCGCGGGACAGCGCATCGGTACGCGGTTGCCGTACCAGCCCTCTACCTCGTAGCGATCTTCGGCGCGTCAGCGCGCGACGGGCGCACCGGCCCACCGGTACTGGTCGACCGGACGCCCCGAGCCGCCGTAGCGCGGTCGGACGACGGCCTGACCCAGCGCCTCGAGGTGGGCGAGGTAGCGTCGGGCCGAGACCCGGGACATGCCGCACCGGTCGGCGACCTCGCTCGCGGACAGCTCGCCGCCCGCGTCGCGCAGGACGTCCGCGACGAGGTCCAGCGACCGCTCCGAGAGGCCCTTCGGCAGCGGCGTCGCGCCGACCGCACGGTGCCGGGCCTGGAGCAGCTTGTCGACGTCGCTCTGCTCGAGCCCGCCCCCGGAGGCCGTCCGGCGCCGCAGGTCGGCCCGGTGCGCCGCGTACGCCTGGAGCCGCTCGCGCAGCGTCGCGAGGCTGAACGGCTTGACGAGGTAGTGGACGACGCCGCCGGCCATCGCCGCCTGCACCGCCTCGAGCTCGCGGGCGGCGCTGACGACGATGACGTCGGGCTGCCGGCCGGGCAGCGCGCGCAAGCGGCGCAGCACCTCGAGCCCGGAGATGTCGGGGAGGTAGACGTCGAGGAGCACGAGGTCCGGCTCGAGCTCGGCGACGGCCCGCAGCGCGTCGAGCCCGGAGTGCGCCTGCCCCGCGACCTCGAAGCCGGGGACGGCGAGCACGTACCCGGCGTGGACGGACGCGACGGCGAAGTCGTCGTCGACGACGAGCACGCGGACGGCGCTCACACCCGCTCCCCGAACGTGACCTCGAGCCGGGCCCCGCCGAGCGAGGACGACGACGCCCGCGCCGACCCGCCGGTGCGCCGGGCGATCCTGTCCACCTGCGCCAGGCCGATGCCGTGCCCGTGCTCGGCCGCACCGTGGCCGCGCTTGGACGTCACGCCGGGCTGGAACACCCGCGACCGGTCGTCCTCGGCGATGCCCGGGCCGTCGTCGTCGACGCAGAGCCCGACGACGGCGCCGTCCCGGACGTCGAGCGTGACGACGACCGCTCCCCCGGCGCCGACGGCGTCGAGCGCGTTGTCGACGAGGTTGCCGAGCACGGTGACCAGGTCGTCCCCGACGCCGTCGGCCACCTCGCCGTCGAGCTCGAGCGTCAGGGTGGCCCCGCGCTCGCGGGCGACGGCCGCCTTGGCCACCATGAGCGCGGCGAGCGTCGGGTCGTGGACGCCGGAGAGCCGGTCGCCGGCGAGGACCCGACCGCCCGCGCCGATCCGGTCGATGTAGGCGACGGCCTCCTCGTACCGCTGGAGCTCGACGAGTCCCTGGACCACGTGGAGCCGGTTGCTGAACTCGTGCGCCTGCGCCCGGAGGGTCTCGGCGAGGCTGCGCTGACCGTCGAGCTCGCGCATGGCCCGGAACAGCTCGGTGCGGTCCCGCAGGGTGAGCACCTGGGCGACGCGCCGGCCGTCGACCCGCGCGGACGTGCGGTTGACGACGAGGAGCCGCTCCCCGGAGAGCACGACCTCGTCGACGACGGTCCGCTCGTCCTCGATCAGCGGCAGGAGCGCGGCGTCGAGGACCTCGGCGGCGCGGCGGCCGGCCGGGTCGCCGTCGAGGTCGAGCAGGCGCAGCGCCTCGTCGTTGGCGAGCGCGACGCGGCCGCGCTCGTCGACGGCGACGACGCCCTCGCGGATGCCGTGGAGCATCGCCTCGCGGGTCTCGAGCAGCCGGGCGATCTCCTCCGGCTCGAGGCCGTAGATCCGCCGTCGGACGAGTCGGGCGACGAGCAGGGACGCCGCGGTCCCGAGCAGCGCGGCGCCGCCGAGCCAGGCGGCGACGACCGGCACGTCCTCACGCAGCTCGGCCGACAGCTGGCTCTCGAGGATGCCGACCGACGCCGCTCCGACGACGCGTCCGGCGCGGTCGCGCACGGGCACCTTCGCGCGCAACGACTCCCCGAGCGTGCCGGTCTCGGTGCCGACGAAGGTCCGGCCGTCGAGGGTCGGGGACGGGTCGGTGGAGACCCGCTGCCCGATCCGGTCCGGGTCGGGGTGGGAGTAGCGGATGCCGCGGGCGTCCGTGAGGACGACGAACGTCATGCCCGAGGACTCGCGGATGAGCTCGGCGAGGGGCTGGAGCTCGGCGGCAGGATCGGCGTCGTCGTACGCGTCGAGGACGCTCGGCAGCCGGGCGACGCTCGTCGCGACGCTGAGGACCTGCTGGCGGTAGGCGTCGCGGATCTGCTCCTGCTGCAGGCGGATCGCCACCGCGGCCGCCACCCCGACGGTGAGCACGACGATGCACGTCTGCAGGAGCAGCAACTGCAGTCCGAGGGGCATCGAGCGGCGCACGCGGTCAGTCTGCACCAGATGTGCGCCCCGTCACACGTGACCGCAACGACCTAAACGACCTCTACGAACGAGACCTCGTCGCAGCACCGAGGCCCTGCCTACGGTCGCCGCAGCGCGGGCCGCAGTGGCCCGCATCACAGGAGGACGACGATGTCTGCCACGCCGACCGTTCGACGCCGCACCGCACGACGCCGGGCCGCCTTCGCCGGCCTGGCCGCCGGCCTCACCCTCGCCCTCACCGCCTGCGCAGGCTCCAGCGGCGTCCAGGGCTCCGGCAGCCAGGAGGGGGCGAGCCAGCCGGTCAACCGGCTCCAGGTCATGGCCCCGGCCGACCCCGGCGGCGGCTGGGACCAGACCGCCCGGGCCATGGCGGAGTCCATCAAGGAGGCGGGCCTGGCCCGCACGGTCCAGGTGAGCAACGTCGGCGGCGCCGGCGGCACCGTGGGCCTGGCCAACCTCAAGACCGAGCGCAGCGAGGACTTCCTCATGGTCATGGGGCTGGTCATGGTCGGGGCGGTCGAGACGAACAAGTCGCAGGCGACCCTCGCGGACACGACGCCGATCGCCCGGCTCACCGCCGAGGACGAGATCGTCGTCGTCCCCGCCTCCTCGCCGTACCAGGACATCACCGACCTCGTCGACGCGATGAAGAGCGAGGGGCGGGGCGTCTCGATCGCCGGCGGGTCCGCGGGCGGCACCGACCACATCGCCGCCGGGCTCATCGCCCAGGCCGCCGGGGTCGAGCCGTCCGACCTCAACTACGTCGCCTTCTCCGGCGGCGGCGAGTCCCTCGCGGCGCTGCTCGGCAACAAGGTGTCCGCCGGCATCTCCGGCGTCGGCGAGTACGAGCAGCAGGTCCAGGCGGGCAAGCTGCGGGCCCTCGCGGTGACCGGCGCGGAGCGGGTCGAGGGCATCGACGCCCCGACCCTCAAGGAGGCCGGGATCGACGTCGAGCTGAGCAACTGGCGCGGCGTCGTCGCCCCGCCCGGGATCTCCGAGGACGCCAAGGCCCGGCTCACCGCGCTCGTGGACGAGCTGCACGCCTCGCAGGCGTGGAAGGACACCGTCGCGAAGAACGGCTGGGACGACACCTACCTGTCCGGCGAGGAGTTCGAGGCCTTCCTCTCCGAGGAGCAGACCCGGGTCAAGGACGTCCTGGTCGACATCGGGCTCGTCTCGTGAGGCGGGTCCCGTTCTCCGAGCTCGGCTTCCCCGTCGCGCTCCTCGCGCTCGGCGCCTTCGTCGTCGTCGACGCCGGCCGCATCGTCGCCCCGTCGTCCTCGAACACCGTCGGGCCGAAGGCCTTCCCGTACGCGGTCGGCGTCCTCCTCGTCGCCACGGCGGTCGCGCTCCTCGTCTCCGTGGCCCGGGGCGGGCGCGGCGCGGCCGAGGACGGGGAGGACGTCGACACCGCCGCCGGCACCGACTGGGTGACCGTCGCCAAGCTCGCCGGGTCGTTCGTCGCGCTCGTGGTCCTCGTCGAGCCGCTCGGCTGGCCGATCGCGGCGACGCTGCTCTTCACCGGTGCGGCATGGGCGCTCGGCGCCCGACCGGTCTGGCGGCCCGCACTCGTCGGCGCCGTCCTCGGCGTCGGCACGTACCTGCTCTTCGTCCGCTTCCTCGGGCTCTTCCTGCCCGCCGGCCCGCTGGAGGTGGTCCTCGGTGGGTGACGTCGGTGCGCTGATGGACGGGTTCGCGACCGCCCTGCAGCCCGTCTACCTGCTCTACGCGCTCGTCGGGGTGACCCTCGGCACGGCCGTCGGCGTCCTGCCGGGCATCGGCCCGGCGATGACCGTCGCGCTGCTCCTGCCGCTGACCTACACGCTGACGCCCGAGGCCGCGCTCATCATGTTCGCCGGCATCTACTACGGCGGCATGTACGGCGGGTCGACGACGTCGATCCTGCTCAACACCCCGGGTGAGAGCGCGTCGATGATCACCGCGTTGGAGGGGAACGCGATGGCCAAGGCGGGCCGCGGCGCGCAGGCCCTCGCGACCGCCGCGATCGGCTCGTTCGTCGCCGGCACGATCGGCACGGTGCTGCTCACGCTGCTCGCGCCGACGGTCGCCGACCTCGCGGTCAACCTCGGCCCGGCCGACTACGTCGCGCTCATGGTCCTCGCGTTCCTCACCGTCGCGGCGATGCTCGGCTCGTCGCCGGTGCGGGGGATCGCGGCGCTCGGCATCGGGCTGTTCCTCGGTCTCGTCGGCACCGACACCCTCACCGGGCAGCAGCGGTTCACCGGCGGGTTCGCGACGCTCGCGGACGGGATCGACGTCGTCGTCGTCGCCGTCGGCGTCTTCGCGGTCGGCGAGGCGCTCTACGTCGCCTCGCGCATGCGGCGCGGGCCGATCCCGCTCATCCCCCACGGCGGGCGGTGGGCCTCGCGGGAGTTCTTCGCCCGCTCGTGGAAGCCGTGGCTGCGCGGCGCCGCGATCGGCTTCCCGGTCGGGACGATCCCGGCCGGCGGCGCCGACGTCTCGACGTTCCTCTCGTACTCCCTCGAGCGCCGGGTCTCCAAGCGCAAGAAGGAGTTCGGCCACGGCGCCATCGAGGGCGTCGCGGGCCCGGAGGCGGCGAACAACGCGGCCGCGGCCGGCGTCCTCGTCCCGCTGCTCACCCTCGGCCTGCCGACGTCGGCCACCGCGGCGATCATCCTCGTGGCGTTCCAGTCCTACGGGATCCCGCCCGGACCGCAGCTGTTCCAGACCGAGGGCGCGCTCGTCTGGGCGCTCATCGCGAGCCTCTACGTCGGCAACCTGCTGCTGCTCGTGCTCAACCTCCCGCTCGTCGGGATGTGGGTGAAGCTCCTGCAGATCCCGCGGCCCTACCTGTACTCGGGGATCCTGCTCTTCGCCGCGCTCGGCTCGTACTCGGTCGGCGCGTCCACGTCGGACCTCGTGCTGCTCGGGCTGCTCGGCCTCCTCGGCTGGGCGATGCGCCGCTTCGGCTACCCGATCGCACCGGCCGTCGTCGGCCTCATCCTCGGGCCGATCGCCGAGGAGCAGCTGCGCCGCACCCTCGCCATCAGCCAGGGCGACCCCGCCGCGCTCGTGACGAGCCCGTTCGCGGCGTGCGTCTACGTCTCGATCGTCGTCCTGCTCGGGGTCGGCTTCTGGCTCAAGCGCCGCGAGGCCGCCACGGAGGCGGAGATCGCCCAGGAGATCGACCTCACCACCACGGAGAAGCAGGAGGTGCCGCGATGATCGTCGTCGGCTACGTGCCCAAGCCCGAGGGCCGCGCGGCCCTGGACGCCGCGGTCGAGGAGGCCCGCCGGCGCGGAGAGGACCTCCACGTCGTCAACACCTCGCGGGGGGACGCCCTCGTCGACCCGTCGTACGCCTCGCCGGACGACGTGGCCGCCGTCCGGTCCGCCCTCGAGGCGAGCGGGGTCGGCTTCACGATCGACCAGCGGGTCGGCGGCCGGGACGGCGCCGAGGAGGTGGTCGACGCCGCCCGGGCGCACGGCGCGAGCCTCGTCGTCATCGGCCTGCGCCGCCGGACCCCGACCGGGAAGCTCATCTTCGGCAGCGACGCCCAGCGCATCCTCCTCGACGCCGCGTGCCCCGTGCTCGCGGTCAAGGCGCCGTGACGGCCGTCATGGTGCCGTGAGCAGGAACACGGGGGACGTCGGTCCCCATCCGTCCCGACCGGGGACCTAGGACTGAAGGTCCCGCCAGGCGGGTGACGACGCTGGAGCCATGGACGGCTTCCTGCACCTGCTCGCCGAGAACCCCCTGGTTCTCCTCTTCGGACTCTTCGCGATCGGCACGGCCCTCGGCGGCGTGACCGTCAAGGGCGTCCACATCGGCCCCGCGGCCGTGCTCTTCGCGGCCATCGCGGTGACGGCGTACGCGTCGTCCGCCGACGTGAAGCTGTCCGTGCCGGCCGAGGTCGGCGAGCTCGGGCTCGTGCTCTTCACCTACACCGTGGGCGTCATGAGCGGCCCGTCCTTCTTCGCGGCGCTGCGGTCCGGGGCGCGGGTCATGGCCTCGGTCGTCGGGCTGCTCGCCGCGGCGGGGACGGTCGCCGTCGTCGTCGGCCACGCCCTCGGCCTGTCCGGGCCGACGATCGCCGGCACGTTCGCCGGCGCGCTGACGAACACGCCGGCCCTCGCCGCCGCGAGCGAGCGGGCCGGGGACGCCGCCGCCCCGACGATCGGCTACTCGATGGCCTACCTCTTCGGCGTCGTCGGCATGCTCGCCGCCGCGGCCTTCGCGCTGCGCCGGCGGGACGACACCGACGCCCCGAAGCCGCTGACGCACCTGACCGTCCGTGTGGAGCGGGACGACGCGCCGCGCCTGGGCGACGTCGAGTCCCACTACGGCGGTGCCGTGACCTTCTCCCGCGTGCGGCACGGCGAGACGAGCCCGATCCTCGTCGCCGACGACGAGGACACCCTGCGCGTCGACGACCTCGTGACGATCGTCGGCCCGAGCGACGTCGTCGAGCGGGTCGCCGCGGACCTCGGGCACCGCAGCTCGCACACCCTCGTCGCCGACCGCAAGGCGCTCGACTTCCGCCGGATCACGCTCTCGCGCACCGCGCTCGCCGGCCGGACGATCGGCGACCTCGACCTCTACGAGCGCTTCGGCGCGACCGTCTCCCGGGTCCGTCGCGGCGACGTCGACATGGTCGGCGCCGACGACCTCGTGCTCCTGCCCGGCGACCGGCTGCGGGTCATCGCCCCCAAGGACCGGATGAAGGACGTCTCGGGCTACCTCGGCGACAGCGTCCGCGGACTGGCCGACATCAACCCGATGGGCCTGGCGCTCGGGATGACCCTGGGCCTGCTCGTCGGCGAGGTCCACGTCCCGCTGCCCGGTGGCGGCTTCAGCCTCGGCGCCGCCGCCGGCACGCTCGTCGCCGGGCTCGTGCTCGGCCGTCTCGGCCGGGTCGGCCCGGTCGTCACGACCGTCCCGCACAGCGCGGCGTCCTCGCTGAGCCAGTTCGGGATGCTCGCCTTCCTCGCCTACGCCGGCACCCGCGCCGGCGGGCTCTTCCTCCCGGCGCTCGGCAGCGGCGAGGCGTGGCGCGTCGCGCTCCTCGGCGTCGTCGTCACGTCCTTCATGGCCGTCGCGCTCGTCGCGACGATGCGGCTCGCCTTCGCCGTCGGCGGCACGCGTCTGTCGGGCATCGTCGCCGGCACGCAGACCCAGCCCGCCGTGCTCGCCTTCGCCAACGAGCGCACCGGGTTCGACGCCCGCGTCGCCGTCGGCTACGCCCTCGTCTACCCCGCCGCGATGATCGTCAAGATCCTCCTCGCGCAGGTGCTCGCCGGCATGTAGCACCCCTCGGACCCGACCCGGCCACGACCTGCACAAGATCGTGGCCGGGTCGCCTCACGTCCGGGCGTCCTCCATGATCTGCGGCATGGAGACCGAGGAGAGCACGACGACGCCGGCCGCCGCGGCCCTGGACATCCCTGCCCTGGCCGAGCGGCTTGCGGCGTTGAACGCCGAGCTCGCCCCCGAGGACCGGCCCTTCGCCTGGCGCAGCATGGGTCTCACGCTCGACATGTACACCGACGTCTAGCGGCGCCGCATGATCAGCCATCGGCGTCGAGCGCCTGCTCGGCAGCCTCGACGAGCACGGACGCCGCACGCAACAGGGCTGTGATGCGTTCCGCGGTCACCGTCTCCGTGCCGTAGTGCGCAAGATCTTTGGCCTGGAGCAGGCGGGAGAGGTGACGACCGAGCACCGGGTCGACCCGGGTCAGCAGATCTACTGCTGCTCGGTGGTCGCTGTCTCGCGAGCGACGTCCGAGGCGTAGGCAGCACAGCGCGTCCGAGGCGGCGATGCCGGCCAGCACTGCGTTTCCCGCTGCGACGTTCCGCGGCAGGCCAGAGTCGGCGTCGGCCACGAGGGTGGCGGTGTCGAGGTAGCCGCGCGCCAGCCGCGCGCGTGCTCGAGCCTCGGGGCGGCCGCACGGCGGCTGCCGCATCACCCGGCGCGCCGGAGGGTGCTCAGCCGGCGGCCCCAGAGGTGGACCGCGTCGGCGTACCAACCGGCCACGACCGCCTCGCCCGCGGAGTCGGCCCGCCGGAGCTCGTCCAAGGACAGGTCTGCCCACGACACAGGGTTGCCGGTGCGTCGGAGGATCTCGGCGGCGCCGTCGAGCAGCTGGGCGCTCCAGACCTGTGCCGCCGGACCGCTCGCACCGTCAGGTCGGACGAGAAGGATGTCCAGGTCGCTGCGCGCGTCACCGTCACCCCGCGCCGCGGAGCCGTAGAGGCTCGCGTGCAGCGGCGTCACCTGCCAGCCGGACAGCTGCTCACGCAGCAGTTCGAGAAGGGCGGAGCGCAGGGTGGCGAGCGCGACCAGCGGACCCGTGGCGAGGTGGTCGCGGTTGAGCCGGCAGACGACGGCCCGCCCCACCGGCTCGGTCTCGACCACCCCGTGCTCCGCGAGACGACGCATGACCGCCTGGGCCGCGGCGTGGCTGACACCCGCCAGCCGAGCCGCCTGGCGGATGGTGAAGCCCGCGTCCGCCCCGGCCAGGACGCGCAGGAGCGCCGAGGTCGCCGGAGGCAGCGCGACGCGAGCCGGGTCGCTCACGTCCACGCGACCGCCTGCGAGCGATTGGTTTCCATATGGAAACCTTCACCTTCCAATGTCCACAGTGTCAACACCCGAGAGGACGAGCGATTCGGCGTGGCCGTCGGTCGACGTCCCGACGCTCAACCCGTTCATGATCACAACTCAACCGTTCATGATCACGGCTCAACCGTTCATGATCACCGGGGGCGGGTGGGGCGCCAGACCACCAGGGCGTTGCCGGCGGGGAGGCGCTCGGGGCGCTGGCCCTGGCGGACGGCGACGATGTCGCCGCCCGGGCCGGCGGCGAAGACGCGGCGGCGCTCGGCCAGGCGGGTGCGGGCCTCCTCGAGCTCGGCGAGGAGCATCTGCGCGGTGTCACGCAGGCGGTCCACCTCGGCCTCGAGCTCGAGGATGCGCTTGATGCCGGCGAGGTTGACGCCCTCCTCCTGGGAGAGGCGCTGCACCTCGCGCAGGGTCGCGACGTCGCGGGCGGAGTAGCGGCGGCCGCGGCCGGCCGTGCGGCCGGGGCTGACGAGGCCGAGCCGGTCGTACTGCCGCAGCGTCTGCGGGTGCATCCCGGCGAGCTGGGCGGCCACCGAGATGACGAAGACGGGCGTCGACTCGTCGACGTGCAGGCCGGGGAACTCGCTCATGACCGCTCCTCTCCCGCAACCGGTTCCGTGTGGTCAGCTCTCCTGGGCGCGCCGGACGAGGTCGGCGCGCGGGTCCTCGCCGGAGGTCGCCGCGGCGAACGCCTCGAGGGCCTCCTTGGCCTTGCCGTCGACCCGCTGCGGCACCGCGACCTGCACGGTGACGAGCATGTCCCCGACGTGCTTCGGCGTCCGGACGCCACGTCCCTTGACGCGCAGCGTCCGCCCCGACGGCGTCCCGGCGGGCACCCGGACCCGGACGCTCGAGCCGTCGACCGTCGGCACGACGACGTCCGCGCCGAGCGCGGCCTCGGGGAACGTCACGGGCACGGTGACCCGCACGTCCGCCCCGTCGAGGGTGAAGAAGCCGTGCTTGGCGATGTGGACGGTGACGACGACGTCGCCGTCCTCCGCCCCCGGGTCGCCCTGGCCGCCCTTGCCGCGGACCCGGACCTTCTGGCCGTCCCTGACCCCCGCGGGGACCCGGGCCGTGACGGTGCGCGTGCCGGAGCGCCGGTCGTCCACCCGCAGGGAGAGGGTCGAGCCCTCGACGGCCTGGCGGAACGTGAGCTCGACGTCGGCGAGCAGGTCCTCGCCGCGGCGGGGGCCGCGCGGCGAGCGGAAGCCGCCCGGCGCGCCGGCGGGGCCGCCCGCTGCGCCGCCGAAGAGCCCGCCGAGCAGGTCGTCGAGGTTCGGCTGCCCGGCTCCGCCGGTGCCGAAGCGGACGTTGCCGCCCCGGCCGCCCGGCGCCCCCTGGCCGAAGAGCCCGCCGAAGACGTCCTCGAAGCCGCCGGCCCCGCCGCCGGGACCGCCGGCGGTGAACCGGGCGCCGCCGCGGGCCATCTGGCGCACCGCGTCGTACTGCTGGCGCTGCTCGGGGTCGGAGAGCACGGCGTAGGCCTCGCCGACCTCCTTGAACTTCTGCTCCGCGGCGGTGTTCCCGGCTTTGGAGTACGGGTGGTGCTGCCGGGCGAGCTTGCGGTACGCCGTCTTGATCGCGTCGGCGGGCGCGTCGGAGGGGACGCCGAGGACGGCGGAGAAGTCCTTCTCGAACCAGTCCTGGCCGGCCACCCGGTGTCCCCTCCTGACGTTCCTGATCGTGAGATGTGCTGCGCGGCAGCCCTACTGCGGGCTGGCCACCGCGACGCGCGCGGCGCGCAGCACCCGCTCACCCGCCTTGTAGCCGGGCTGGAGCACCTGGACGACGGTGGTCTCCGTCGTCCCCTCGGCGAGCTCGGCCTGGGTCTGGATGAGCGCCTCGTGGACGGTCGGGTCGAACGTCTCCCCCGGCTCGCCGTAGCGGGCCAGGCCGTAGCGCGAGAGCGTCGTCTCGAGCTTCTCGGCGATCGCCGCGAAGGGCGTGCCGTCGGCCAGGTCGCCGTGCTGGCGGGCGAGGTGGACGTCGTCGAGCACCGGCAGCAGGGCCTCGAGGAGGCCCGCCACCGCGGTGTCCCGCGCGACGTCCCGGTCGCGGTCGACCCGCTTGCGGTAGTTGACGTACTCCGCGTTGAGCCGCTGGAGGTCGGCGAGCCGCTCGTCGGCCTGGGCCTTGAGCGCGGCGAGCTGGGTCGCCGTCACGTCGTCCTCCGGCGCGGGCGCCGACCCGTCGGCGGGCGCCGCGCCGGCGTCCGGCGCGGACGGCGCGGCCTGGGCCGCGTCCGTCGCGCCGTACGCCTCGCGCAGCTTGCCCGTCTCGGGGTCGAGGCGGCGCTTGTCGCGGATGACGGGCCCGGTCTCGTCCTGCGGACCGGGGCCGTCGGCCACGGGCTGCGTCATCGCTTGTCGTCCTCGTCGACGATCTCGGCGTCCACGACGTCGTCGTCCTGCGCGCCGGCGCCGGTCGAGCCCGTCGAACCCGTCGGGCCGTCCTGCGGCGCGCCCTCGCCCTCGGCCTGCGCCGCGGCGTACATCGCCGACCCGAGGGCCTGCGACGCCTTGGCGAGCGCCTCGTGCTTGGCCTTGACCTCGTCGACGTCCGTGCCGGCGAGCGCCTTGCGCAAGTCGTCGATCGCCGTCTGCACCTCGGCCTTGCCGTCGGCCGGCAGCTTGTCGGTGTTGTCGGCGACGAACTTCTCCGTCGAGTAGAGGAGCTGCTCGGCCGCGTTGCGGGTCTCGGCCTCCTCGCGGCGCTTGCGGTCCTCCTCGGCGTGCGCCTCGGCCTCGCGGACCATGCGGTCGATCTCGTCCTTCGGCAGCGCCGAGCCGCCGGAGATCGTCATCGACTGCTCCTTGCCCGTGCCGCGGTCCTTGGCGGAGACGTGGACGATGCCGTTCGCGTCGATGTCGAAGGTGACCTCGACCTGCGGGATCCCGCGCGGCGCCGGGGCGATGCCGGTCAGCTCGAAGGTGCCGAGCGGCTTGTTGTCCCGGGCCAGCTCGCGCTCGCCCTGGAAGACCTGGATGAGCACCGACGGCTGGTTGTCGTCCGCCGTCGTGAACACCTCGGAGGCCTTCGTCGGGATCGCCGTGTTGCGCTGGATCAGCTTGGTCATGATCCCGCCCTTGGTCTCGATGCCGAGGCTCAGGGGGGTGACGTCGATGAGCAGGACGTCCTTGCGCTCGCCCTTGAGGACACCGGCCTGGAGGGCCGCGCCGACGGCGACGACCTCGTCCGGGTTGACGCCCTTGTTCGGCTCCTTGCCGCCGGTGAGCTCGCGGACGACGTCCGCGACGGCCGGCATCCGGGTCGAGCCGCCGACGAGGACGATGTGGTCGATCTCCGAGAGGGAGACGCCGGCGTCCTTGATGACGGCCCGGAACGGGGCCTTCGTGCGCTCGAGCAGGTCCGCGGTCATCTGCTGGAACTGCGCGCGGGTGAGCTTCTCGTCGAGGTGGACCGGGCCGTTCTCGGTCATCGACAGGTACTGCAGCGAGATCGTCGT
>JBQGCR010000353.1:0-24604 GCA_052038585.1 Kineosporiaceae bacterium | reverse complement strand
GGGTAGCGCAGACCGCCCCACGTCACGGTGTCGTACTCGGACAGGACCGCGCCGGGGATGAGCCGGCTCGCGTGGACGGAGTTGGCGACCGGGTCGACGGTG
Organism: Kineosporiaceae bacterium; assembly: GCA_052038585.1. Lineage (GTDB taxonomy): Bacteria > Actinomycetota > Actinomycetes > Actinomycetales > Kineosporiaceae > JBQGCR01. Next base: position 24,502 of record JBQGCR010000353.1, on the reverse strand, counting down.
TCGTCGTCGGCCGAGGTGACGAGCCACGTCGGGGTGTCGATCGCGGCGAGCTCGGGGTCGGTGATGATCGGCCCGCCGGAGCCGCGGAACTCGGCGACGACGCCGCAGATCGGCACGGACGCGGCGAAGAAGCCGTGGTAGACGTTCGTCAGCTCCAGCGACATGTAGCCGCCGTTGCTGCAGCCGGCGACGTAGATCCGCGTCGGGTCGATGTCGTGCTTGCGGACGAGCTCGTCGACGAGCTTCTTCAGCCGGCCCGAGTAGTTGGGCCCGCCGGCGACGGCGTTCTCCAGCCAGAACGTCTCCGCCTGCGGCGCGACGACGTAGGCGCCGCCGAACGCCTTCTGCGCCAACGGGGTCGAGAACCCGAGCGCACCACGGTTGGCGCGCAGCACCGGCTCGTTGTCGTAGTAGTCCGCCGAGAGCAGGCCGCCCTCGCCGCCGCCGTGCAGCCACAGCACGAGCGGGCGCCGGCCCTCGCCGATCCGCGGCGTGAAGAGCCGGTAGTTCATGCCGGTGCCGGACGTGCGGTAGCTGTACGCGTCGACCTCGGGGTCGACGAGCCGGCCCTGGCGGAACGCCGGCAGCGTCAGGGACCGCCCGTTGTGCAGCCGCAGCGGCGCCGTCTGGGTGATCGTGTACTCGAGGTCGAGCAGGACGTTGCGGCCGGCGGACCCGACGTACTCCAGCGTGCTGCCGCCGGGCTGGAGGTCGCGCGTCCGCAGCCCGAGGACGATCTTCTCGTCGACGATGTGCGCGCTCGTCACGACGCGGTCGAGGTCGTAGGCGACCAGGCCGGTCACCGGGTTGGTGGCCTTGACGTGCACCGTGAACGTCGCCTTCGTCAGGCTCGCCGGGGAGATCCGGCCGAACCGCCGGGTCTCCAGGGACACCGACGTCACCTGCTCGCCCCCGTCGAGGACGGTCGCGTCGAGCGTGAAGCGGACCGCCTCCGGGGTCGGCCGCCGCTCGTCGTCGGCCCGGGCCACCCCCGGGGCGAGCCCCACCGCACCGGCGGCGGCCCCGGCGGCGAACAGTCCACGACGCGTCAGCTCAGACATGCAGAACTCCGTTGTTCCGAGGGGGACACCACCGGCGCTGCCCAGTCGGCATGTCGGGAAGATGTCGAGGTGTCCACTTCCTACCACGCCGGGACCCGCCGCGACACCCCTTCGCTGACACGTGTCTACGTGCGAGGACCTGCCCGCGACGACGACGGCCGGCGACTGCACAGGATCGGACATCTCCCTCCTCATCGGGCAGGACGCTGGCTAGGGTGACGGGGTGGGCGACTCCACCCCGGCCTCGGTCCGGAGCGCGGTCCGCCGCGCGTCGCGCCTGGAGGTCCTCGTCGACCTCGACCTCGTCGACGGCGACGGCCAGGCCGAGCTCGACCGGCTCGCGGGCCTGGCCGCCTCCGTCGCCGGCGGCAGCCACGCCGCGCTGAGCATCGCCCTGCCGGACCGGCTCCACTTCGAGGGGCTGCGCAGCGAGCAGCTCGGCCGGGTCTTCCCCGTGCCCGAGGAGCTCGCCATGTGCGCCGAGGTGGTCGCCACGGGCGCGTCCGTCGAGGTGCTCGACGCGGCGGCGAGCCCGCGGTGGCGCGACAACCCGCACGTCCGGGCCGGGGCGCTGCGCACCTACGTCGGCGAGCCGGTCGTCGTCGACGGCGAGGTGCTCGGCAGCCTGTGCGTCTTCGGCGACGCGCCGCTCGAGCTCGACGACCGGCGGCGCGCCCTGCTCGCCGACGTCGCCGGGCAGGCCTCGGAGTACCTCACGCTGAAGCGCGACGTCCTCCAGCTGCGGCGCGCGCTCGCGCTGCGCCAGGAGGACGGCGCGCCGGGGCGCCAGGCAGTCGACGGCGCCGACGCCCGCGACGGGCTCACCGGGCTGCTCACCCGGCGCGGCTTCCTCGCCGCCGCCGTCGAGCTCCTGCGCGGCGTCGCCGGACCGCACGCCGTCGTCGCGGTCGACCTCGACCGGCTCACCGTCGTCAACGACTCCCTCGGCCCTGCGCACGGTGACGACGTGCTGCGCACCGCGGCGGCCCGCCTGCGGGAGGTGAGCCGACCGCAGGACCTCGTGGCCCGCACCGGTGGCGACGAGTTCGTCGTCCTGTGCCCGGGGCTGGGGCCGGACGACGCCGCAGCCCTGGGGCGGGCCGTCGCGACGCAGCTCGCGCGCCCGCAGCCCGTCGCCGGCGTCTCCAGGTCGATCACGGCGACGGTCGGGGTCGCGACGGCCGACTCGGTCGACGTGCTCCTCGCCGGCCTGCGCGCGGCCGAGCGTGCGCTGCTCGCGGCCAAGGGCGGGGGCCGCGGGCTCGTCGGGGTCGCCGACGTCGCGGCCGGGCACGCGCAGGACGACGACAGCCGCCTGGAGCTCGCCCTGCGCGCCGTGCTCGACGACGACGCCCTTCGCGCGCAACGGCTCTCGCTCGCCTACCAGGTCCAGGTCGACCTCGCCGACGGCCGGGTCAGCGGGCTCGAGGCGCTCCTGCGCTGGGAGGACCCCGACCGCGGCGCCGTCCCGCCCGGGCGCTTCGTCGAGCTGGCCGAGCACGCCGGGCTCATGCCCGAGCTCGGCCGGCACGTGCTCCGCGAGGCCGTCCGGCAGCACGGGGCGTGGGCTCGGGCCGGCGACGCCTGGTCCCGGGTCGTCCTGTGGGTCAACGTCTCCGGCCGCCAGCTCGAGGAGCCGACCTTCGCCGCCGACGTCGAGGCCGTCCTCGCCGAGCAGGGCATGCCGCCGGGGCTGCTCGGGCTCGAGATCACCGAGAGCGTCGTCACGGGCCGGACCCGCGCGGCGGTCGAGGCGCTGCGGGCGGTGCGGGCGCTGGGCGTCCAGCTGGCGATCGACGACTTCGGCACCGGCTTCTCCAACCTCGCGTCGCTGCGCAACGCACCCGTCGACGTCGTGAAGATCGACCGCTCGCTCATGGGCGGCATCGCCGACGGCGACGAGGGAGCCCGCGTCGTCGACGCCGTCCTCGGCCTGGCGACGGCCTTCGGCCTCCAGGTGGTCGCCGAGGGGGTCGAGACCGTCGCCCAGCTCGTCGCGCTCGCCGAACGCGACTGCGCGAGCGTCCAGGGCTACCTGCTCGGCCGGCCCGTGCCGCCGTCCGACCTGCCGGACCCGGCGGCGCCGGTCACGGCGTGGCACACCCTCGACCGGATCAGCGCGGCCGCGGCGGCGGTGCGCGGCGAGGACGCCACGGGCTACCCCTCGTTCGACGAGGCGGCGCGCGCGGTCCTGCGGCACCTACGCGAGCGGGTCGGCCTGCGGCTGTGGGCGATCACCCGCGCCGCCGGCCCGCACCAGGTCGTCCTCGTCGCCGACGGCGACGACGGCTACGGGTTCGGCGAGGGCGACGCCCTGCCCTGGGAGGGCTCGCTCTGCCTGCGCATGCTCGGCGGGGCGGCCCGCACGGTGCCGGACGTCGACGCCGACCCCGCCTACGCCGACGCGCCGAACCGGGCCCTGCTGCCGATCGGCGCCTACGCCGGGCAGCCCCTGCGCGACCACCGGGGCGACCTCTTCGGGACGCTGTGCGGCTTCGACCCGCAGGCGCAGCCGGAGGACCTGCGTGCGGCGGAGCCGGTGATCCACCTCTTCGCCGAGCTCCTCACGACGCTGCTCGCCCGCGAGCTCGCGCACGACGACCTGCGCCGCCGCGCCGAGCGGGCCGAGGGCGAGGCGACGCGGGACGCCCTGACCGGCGTCGCAAACCGGCGCGGGTGGACCGACGTGCTCGACCGCGAGGAGGCGCGCTGCCGCCGGTACGGGCACCCCGCCGCGGTCATCGTGCTCGACCTCGACGGCCTGAAGACGACGAACGACGGCCACGGGCACGCGGCCGGCGACCGGCTCCTGCGCTCGGCCGCCGACACCCTGCGCGCCCACGCCCGGGCGGGCGACGTCGTCGCGCGGCTCGGCGGCGACGAGTTCGGCGTCCTCGCCGTGCAGTCCGGCGCCGACGGGGCGCACGTCGAGGTGGACCGGCTCACCGCCGCGCTCGACGCGGCCGGCGTCTCGGCGAGCGCCGGCGTCGCGGGGCGCCGGCCGGACGGCTCGCTGCGCCTGGCGTGGGAGGAGGCCGACGCCGCGATGTACGCGGCCAAGCGCGCCCGACGCTGAACGCGCCAGACGCTGAGCGCGCCCGAGCCGGGAGGAACAGCCGCGGCCCGGCCTCGACGTCACCCTCGCCAGGACGGCGCCGGTCTGTGACCATCGAGCGGTGCGTCCGGCGCTGCTGAGGAACGCCACCCTGGTGCGGGCCCTGGGGTCCTTCGGGCTCGCGTTCACCGCCGAGTGGTCGTTCACGGTCGCGATCGGGCTCGTCGCCTGGGCCGACGGCGGGGCGCTCGCCGTCGGGCTCGTCGGCACGCTGCGCCTGCTGCCCGCGGCGGTCCTCGCCCCGGTGGTGGCCGCGTGGGCGGACCGGGTGCCGCGCGAGCGCGTCCTCGGCGCCTCCAGCCTCGTGCGCGGCACCTCGACCCTCGCCGCGGGAGTGCTGCTCGCGACCGGCGGCCCGGCGTGGGCGGTCTACGCGCTCGCCGTCGTCGCGACGGTCGCCTTCATCCCCTTCCGCGCCGCGCACTCCGCGCTCGTGCCGTCGCTGTGCCGCACCCCGGACGACCTCACGGCGGTCAACGTCGCCCGCAGCGGGCTCGACTCGCTCAGCGTCGTCGTCGGCCCGCTCGCGGCGGCGTTCCTCGTGGCGGTCGGCGACGTCGCCGCGGTCCTGCTCTTCGCCGGCGCCTGCGCCCTCGCCGCCGCCCTGCTCCTGCTCCGCCTCGACTACGAGCACCCGCCCCTCGTCGCCCGCCCGCGCCGGCTGCTCACCGAGGTGCGCGAGGGCGTCGCGGCCGTCGCGGCCGACCGCGGCGTCGCCGTCGTCGTCGCGCTCGTCGTCCTCCAGACGGTGGTCCGCGGGGCGTTCACGGTCCTCGTCGTCGTCGTCACCCTCGACCTGCTCGACCGGCCGGAGGCCGACGCGGGCGTGGTCCAGGGGCTCGTCGGCGTCGGCGCCCTGCTCGGCAGCGCGGCGTGCGTCCTGCTCGTCGGCAGCCGGGCGATGACGCGCTGGCTCGGCGTCGCCGTGGCGCTGTGGGGTGCGCCGCTCGCGCTCGTCGGGCTGCTGCCGAGCTGGCCGACCGCCCTCGTCGCGGCCGCCGTCATCGGGGTCGGGAACGCGCTCGTCGACGTCACCGCGTTCACGCTCCTCGCGCGGATGACGCCGGACGACGTCATGGCCCGGGTCTTCGGCGTCCTGGAGAGCGCCGGCGCGCTCGGCGTGGCGGCCGGCGCGCTCGTCGCGCCGCTCGCCGTCGCGCTCCTCGGGACACGCGGCGCGCTCGTGACGATCGGCGCCGTGGCGCCGGCGGTCTGCGTGCTCGGCTGGCGCGGGCTGCGCGCGGTCGACCGGACGGTGACGACGCGCACCGACGAGCTCGCCGTGCTCCGCGAGGTGCCGATGCTGCGCCCGCTGCCGGTCCCGGCGCTCGAGCAACTCGGCCGCGGCCTGACCGTCGTCGACCTCGCCGCGGACCAGGTGCTCTTCCGGGCCGGCGACCCGGGCGAGCAGTTCTTCGTCGTCGCCGACGGCACGCTCGAGGTGCTCGACGGGCCGCGGCTCGTGCGCACCCTGGGCCGCGGCGACGGCCTCGGCGAGATCGCCCTGCTCGGCCGGCGCCCCCGGACGATGACCGTCCGCGCCGCCACCCCGGCGCGGCTCTACGCCGTCGGCGCGGAGCAGTTCCTCGTGGCGATGGCCGGGTTCGGCGCCGCCCGCGCCGTCGCCGAGCGGACGCGCGCCGAGCACCTGCGCAACGCGCCGGGCGAGGCGGCCTCGTGAGCCCTCAGCCGTCCCGCTGGGGGGACCGGCCCTCCAGGGCCAGGACCCGGGCGGCGTCCGAGGACATCGGACGCCCCGTGAGCCAGCCCTGCACGAGGTCGCAGTCGAGCCCGCGCAGCGCCTCGAGCTGCGCCGGGCGCTCGACACCCTCGGCGACGACGGCGAGCCCGAGCGCACGGGCGATCTGGACGACGACCCGGGCCATCGTCGCGTCGCCCGGCCCGGCGTCGCCGTCGAGGCCGGCCATGAACGCCCGGTCGATCTTCAGCTGGTCCAGCGGCAGGTGCTGCAGGTAGCTCAGCGAGGAGTAGCCGGTCCCGAAGTCGTCGACGGCGATCCGCACGCCCGTCGCCCGGATCGCCCGCAGCCGGTCGGCGACGCCGCCGACCCCGTGGACGAGGACGCTCTCGGTGACCTCGAGGACGAGCCGCCGCGGGTCGAGCCCGCTGTCGGCGAGCGCCTCGGCGACGAGGTCGCCGAAGGCGTCGTCCTGGAGCTGGACGGGAGAGACGTTGACGCTCACCGTCGGCCCGTGGTCCGCCCCCGGCGGCGCCCACCCCGCTGCCTGGCGGCACGCCTCGCGCAGCACCCACGCACCGATGGGGGCGATCCGGCCGGTCTCCTCCGCGAGCGGGACGAAGTCCAGCGGCGGCACGACCCCGTGCTCCGGGTGCCGCCAGCGAAGCAGCGACTCGAAGCCCGCGAGCCGACCGTCCGCGAGGGTGAAGTACGGCTGGTGCTCGAGGAAGAACTGGTCGCCGGCGAGCGCGTCGTCGAGGTCGGCCTTCATCCGCAGCCGGGCGACGGCCCGGGCCCGGATCTGCGGGTCGAAGAGGACGACCCGGTCGCGGCCGCGGCGCTTGGCGTCGTACATCGCGGCGTCGACGTCGCGCAGCGCCTCGTCGACGCCCGTCGCGGACGGGTCGGTGACGACGGTGACGCCGACGCTCGCGGTCAGCGTGTGTGGGCGGCCGTCCACGGCGACCGGCTCCCGCAGCGCGGTGACGACCCGGTCGGCGAGGGCGAGGACGTCGTCGGCGCTCCCCGGGTCCGGCACGAGCACGGCGAACTCGTCGCCGGCGAAGCGGGCGAGGGTCCCGCCGTCCCCTACGAGCTCATGCAGCCGCCGCGCGACGGCGACGAGCACGAGGTCGCCCGTGGCGTGGCCAAGGCTGTCGTTGATGGCCTTGAAGTCGTCGACGTCGAGGCAGACGAGCCCGACCGTGCCGCCGCGCGCGGCAGCGCCGGCGAGAGCCTCGCCGAGCCGGGTGCGCAGCACCGTGCGGTTCGGCAGGCCCGTCAGCGCGTCGGTGAAGGCGAGCGTCTGCAGCTCGCCCTCGAGCCGCTTGCGCTCGGTGATGTCCCGCAGGAAGGCGTTGTACCGCCGGCCGCCGCCGGACTCGGTGCTCCACATGACGAGCTCGAGGGGGAACTCGCTGCCGTCGGCGCGCAGGCCGTGGATCTCGACGCTGCGGCTCACGGGCGGGGCCGCGGCCGCCGAGGCGACCGCCAGCCCCCGGGCGTGCAGGGCGCGGTACCGCTCGGGGATGACGAGGTCCTGCAGCGGCCGGCCCAGCACCTCGGCGCGGGTCCGCCCGAAGTCGTGCTCGGCCCGGGTGTTCCACTCGACGACCCGGCCCTGGTCGTCGACGGCGACGAAGGCGTCCTTGGCGGTCCGCAGCACCGAGCGGAGCATCGCCTCGCTCTCGCGCACGGCCGCCTCGGCGTCACGGGCGTCGGTGACGTCGGACAGGACGCCGAACCAGATGACGCCGAGGTCGTCGTCCGCCTGCGGGCGGGCCGTCGCGGCGTCACGGATCCAGCGGTACCGGCCCGTCGCGTCGCGCAGCCGGTACTCCGCCACGCACAGGCCCTGGCCGTCCCGGGCCCAGTCGACCTCGTCCTGGAGCACCCGGTCGCGGTCCTCGGGGTGGAGCAGCCGGGTCCACGCGGTCGGGTCGTCGAGCCAGTCCTGCGGGTCGTAGCCGAGCAGCTCGCGCAGGCGCGGGCTGATGTAGAACCACTCGCCGTCCTCAGTCGGCGCGGCGATGTACGCCACGCCCGGCATCGTCTCGACGAGGAGCTGGAACCACGTGCCGGCCTCGCGGAGCAGGTCGTCGCCCACCCGCCAGGCACCACCGCGCGCGGGCCCGCGGCGGGCCCGGGGCACGGCCGCGAGCGCGGACGTCGAGGGTCGACCGAGCACCATCGCCCTCCCGCCTCGCCCTGGCACCGTCACAGACATGGTCGAGCGGGACGAGCCGCACCTTGAGGGCCCACCCCCGTCCGGCGCACCCGAGGGTGTGGCACGCTGCGCTGCAGTGCTCCCCGACCACCGTCCCGCCCGAGACCGCGAGGAGGCGCCATGCCCCCTGAGAGCTCTCCGCCCGCCCGTGCGGGCCGCGCCGCGCGCGTCGCCGTCACCGGCGCGACAGGGCACGGCGGCCGCCGGGTGTGGACCCTGCTCGAGGCGGCCGGCGTCCGGCCCCGGATCGTGGTCCGGGACGCCGGACGGCTCGCGGTGCCGGCGGACGACGTCGCCGAGGCCACGTACGACGACGCCGCGGCGGTGCCGGCGGCGCTGCGCGGCGTCGACGTCGTCCTCATGGTCTCCGCGTCCGAGAGCGCCGACCGGCTCGCCGGGCACCTGGCGTTCGTCGACGCCGCCGTGGCGGCCGGCGTCCGGCACGTCGTCTACACCTCGTTCCTCGGCGCCGCCCCGGACGCGACGTTCACCCTGGCGCGCGACCACTGGGCCACCGAGGAGCACCTGCGGGCGAGCGGACTCGCGGTCACCGTGCTGCGCGACAGCCTCTACGCGGACTTCCTGCCGATGCTCGCCGGGGACGACGGCGTCATCCGCGGTCCGGCCGGCGACGGGCGCGTGGGCGCCGTCGCCCGGGACGACGTCGCCCGCTGCGCCGCAACGGTCCTCCTCGACCCGGGGCCGCACGCCGGCCGGACGTACGAGCTGACCGGGCCGCAGGCGCTCACCCTCGCCGAGGTGGCCCGGGTCGTCACCGAGGTGACCGGACGCCCGGTGCGCTACGAGGAGGAGACGCTCGAGGAGGCCTACGCCTCGCGCCGGCCCTACGGCGCCCCGGACTGGCAGGTCGACGCGTGGGTGAGCACGTACACGGCGATCGCCGCGGGCGAGCTGGACGTCGTCACCGACGACGTCCGCGTCCTCACGAGCCGGGCGCCTCTCACGCTCGCCGAGCTGCTGCGCGGCACCCGGCCCTGAGGAGCCCGGGGTCCGCCCTACAGGTGCAGGCGGATCGTGTGGACCGCCGTGCCGTCCGGCTGGTTGACGATCGTGTCGGTGCCGGCCGCGCCGACCCAGTCGCCGGTGCCGCCGGTGATCGTCAGGGTGCCTCCGGTCGCCGGGTCGAACGGTCCGGACATCCGGTAGGAGCTGCGACCGACCGTGACGGTGACGTCGCAGTCGTCGAGGGTGCCGTCCGCGCGGATCTGGACGCAGCTGCCCTCGAGCCGGCCGACGGTCTTCCCGCTGGTCGCGAGGCTCGACTCGAACGTGCCGACGTCGCCGGCCTGGCCGTCCTCCGGGGCGGCCGGGGCGTCGATCACGTGGAAGCCGAGGCTCGTCTCGACGAGCCGCAGCCGCACGCCCGTCTCGGCGCCGGCCGGGTCGGCGACGACGAGGGACGTGGCGAGCGCGGCCGTGGCAGCGGCGGCCAGGCCGGCGGCGAGGGCGGTGGACGTCTTCATGGGTCAGCCTTCCGACGGGGTCCGGCGCCGCGTCCCGGCGCCGGTGATCGACGGGTACGCGCCGCCGGCCCGCCCGGTTCACCGGTGTGATCTGGTTCACATCGGTGAACCGGTGCGGCTCGGCGTGCGTATCCCCGGGAGCCATGGACGACGACACCCTCCTCGAGCGGCTGCAGGCCGGCGACGCCGACGGCGTGCGCGCGCTCTACGCCGGCTACGGTCCGGGCGTCTACGGGTTCGTGCTGCGCCGCACCGGGGACGCCGAGCTGTCGCGCGAGATCGTCCAGGACGTCATGACGAGCGTGTGGCGCTCGGCGCCCCGCTTCGACGCCCGCCGGGGGACCCTGCGGTCGTGGGTCTTCGAGATCGCCCGCAACGCGGCGACCGACGCCGGCCGGCGCGCCGCCACCCGCCCGCGCGTCGTCGCCGAGCTGCCGGACGACCACCGGGCCGCCGTCGTCGACGAGGTGGACGCGCTCCTGCGGGACAGCCTCGTGCGCACGGCGCTCGACCGGCTGCCAACCGACCACCGTGCGGTCCTCGACCTCGTGTACTTCCGCCAGCTCACCGTCGCCGAGGCGGCCCGCGAGCTCGGCATCCCCGACGGCACGGTGAAGAGCCGGTGCTTCTACGCGCTGAAGAACCTGCGGACGGCGTTCCGCGAGCTGGGGGTGGTCACCGGTGACGTGTGAGCAGCAGGAGGAGGTCGCCGCGCTGCTGCTCGGCGGGCTGCCCCCCGCCGAGGCGCTGCGCGTCGAGGAGCACGTCCTCGGCTGCGCGGACTGCGCGGCGGTGCGCCGCGAGCTCGCCGTCGTCCGCACGGTCCTCGACGACCTCGACCGGTCGGTGCTCGCGGGCCCGGCGCAGGCCCCGCCGCCGCCGGCGCTCGTCGAGGCCGTGACGTCCGCAAGGCAGCGGCGGTCCCGCCGCGAGGTCCGGCTCACCGTGCTCGCCGCGGCCGCGGCGTTCGTCGTCGGCGTCGTGCCCGTCGGCGTCTGGGCCGCGACGCAGCGGGACGGGACGTCGACGGTCGAGCTCGCCGGCACCGCCGCGGCCCCCGGCGCCTGGGCCACCGTGCGCTTCCTGCCGCGCACCGACGGCACGATCGTCGACGTCGAGGCGGGCGACCTGCCGACGAGCGCCGGCCGCTACGCCGTCACCGTCTCCCGGCGCGACACCGTGCTCGCCCGCGAGGAGTTCGCGGTGGACGACGACGGCTGGGCCCAGGTGGTCCTCGCGACGACGCTGCCGGTCCGCCGCGGCGACACCGTCGTCGTCCAGCGCCTCGGCGGCCCGACCGTGCTCACCTGCGACTGCACCGTCTCCTGAACCCCCGTGATCATGAACGTGAGCGCCGTGATCATGAACCTTAGGTCCATGATCACGTTGCTGCCTTCATGATCACGGCTTCAGCGTTCATGATCACGGTTCCTACGTTCATGATCACGGAGGGGTCGGGAGGAGCAGACCCAGGGTGGCGGCGCGGGCGACGGCCGCGGCGCGGTTCGGCACGCCGAGCTTGGCGAGGACGTGCTCGACGTGCGGCGCGACGGTGCGGGGGGCGACGCCGAGGGCCTGGGCGACGGCGGCGTTGGACAGGCCGCGGCCGACGAGCCGGAGCACCTCCAGCTCGCGACGGGTGAGCTCGGGGGCGCCCGCCGCCGTCACCGTCGTCGGCGGAGCCGGCTCGTCGAGCACCGCGGCGAGGTCGGCGGCGAGCAGCGCGAGCAGGTCAGTCGCCTCGTCGGTGAGCGCCGACGCGTCGTGCAGGCTGAGGTTGAGCATGCCGGCGACCCGCCGGCGCGGCGACGCGTCCGAGAACAGGCACAGGGTCACGCCCTCGGCGTACCCGCCGGGCCGGATGACCCGCTCGAAGACCGGCCCGCCGCGCCGGGACCGGGGCAGGTCGCGGATCCGGACCGGGTCGGCGGTGCGCAGCGGGATCGCGAACAGCGGCAGCCGGTGCAGCTCGTCGTCGAGGAAGGAGCGCGCCTGCGCGGTGTAGCCCGTCGCCCGGACGGTCCGGTGCCGGCCCGCCGCGGCGTCCCACCGGCTCAGGGCGACGGCGTCGTAGGGCACGAGCCGGTGCAGCCGGCGCAGCGTCGCCGCCGGGCCCGCTCCCGAGCGCACCGCGTCCCGGACCGACCGGGCCGCCGCCACCTCGCGCGAGGACCTGGCCGCAGTATGGGCGGGGCACAGCGGACCGGTCCAGGGTGCGCATCGGTCGTCCTGCCGATGTGCCGGCCCGCCGGCGTGCCTAGCGTCGGCCGCCCGGGCCCCGGACGGCGGGGCCGCCCGGCACCGGAGGCGGTCATGAAGGTCAGCGAGTACGTCGAGCACGACGCGGTCGGCCTGGCCGACCTCGTGCGCCGCCGCGAGGTGACGGCCGCGGAGGTGGCGCAGGCCGCGGCCGAGGCGGTCGACGCCGTCGACGCCGAGCTCGGCGCGCTCGTCCTGCCCCGCTTCGAGACCCCGCTGGAGCACGCGGCCGACGGACCCCTCGGCGGGGTGCCGTTCCTGCTCAAGGACCTCGTGTGCCACGCCGCCGGGGTGCCGCAGAAGGCCGGCAGCCGGCTGCTCGGCGACGGCGTGCCCTTCCCGTACGACACCGAGCTCATGGGCCGGTTCCGCGCGGCGGGCCTGGCGACGCTCGGGGTGACGGCGACCCCGGAGTTCGGCTTCAACGCCTCGACCGAGCCGGTCGCGACCGGCCCGGTGCGCAACCCGTGGGACGTCACGCGCTCCCCCGGCGGCTCGTCCGGCGGGTCGGCCGCCATGGTCGCCGCCCGCGCGGTCCCGGTGGCCCACGCGAACGACGGCGGAGGCTCGATCCGGATCCCGGCGGCCCTGTGCGGGCTCGTCGGGCTCAAGCCGAGCCGCGGCCGCACGAGCGTCGGCCCGGACTACAGCGACCCGCTCATGGGGCTGGGCATCGAGTTCGCGGTCACCCGGACCGTGCGGGACTGCGCGGCGCTGCTCGACGCCGTCCACGGCCCGGGCGTCGGCGAGCGCTACCAGCTGCCGGAGCCGGCCGAGTCCTTCGCCGTCACCGCCGGGCGGGCGCTGGCCGGCCGGCGGCTGCGGGTCGCGGTGACCACCCGCCGCTTCGACGGCGGACCCGTCGACCCGCGGTGCGCCGACGCCGTCACCGCCGTCGCCGCCGTGCTGTCCGACGCCGGGCACGACGTCGTCGAGGCGGCGCCGTCCTTCGACGTCGCGGCCTTCGACGACGCGAACTTCGCCGTCTGGTGCTCCTTTCTCGCCGACGGCGTCTTCGGCACGGCGGCCGCGCTCGGCGTCACGCCCGGCCCGGACACCCTGGAGGCGACGACGCTGGCGTGCGCCGAGCACGGCGCGTCCCTGAGCGCGCTCGACCTCTACGGCGTCGAGCGGACCCTCAACGCCGTGACGCGGGCCGTGGCCCGGTTCCACGCCGACGTCGACGTCCTGCTCACCCCGACCGTCGCCGTCCCCGGCTGGCCGCTGGGGTACCTCGACGCGGACGACGCCTCGCTCACCGCCCGCGGCTGGTACGACCGGATCTTCGACGTCGCACCGTTCACCGCCGTCTTCAACGCGACGGGGCAGCCGGCGGTGAGCCTGCCGCTCGGGACGACCGGGGACGGGCTACCCGTCGGCGTCCAGGCGGTCGCGCGCGCGTGCGACGAGGCGACGCTGCTCGGCCTCGCCGGCTACCTCGAGGCGGCCATGCCGTGGGACGGCCGGCGCCCGGCGGTGACGCCGGCCGGGTGAGTCAGGGCCGTTGCGCCGCAGGCGCTGCGAGGTCGAGCCAGGCCGCGGACCGGGCCGGCAGGGCGTCCGGGGCGCCCGTTGCACCGGCGTCGCTGCGGAGCAGGACCGGGACGCCCGGCGGGAGGGCGACGTCGCCGTCGCCGAAGTTGACGACGCCGAGGCCGTCGGCCGTGCGGCAGGCGAGCACCGGCTCCGCGTCCCCCCGGGGCGCGCCGGGGCCCGGCGCGTCGACCCAGCTCAGCGTGCCCGCGCCGAGCCGGCGTCGGCGGCGCAGCCGCAGCGCGGCCCGGTACAGCGACAGGGTGGACGCCTCGTCGGCCCGCTGCCGGTCCGCGGCGAGCGCAGCCCACGCGGCCGGCTGCGGCAGCCAGGAGCGGCCGGTCGGGCTGAACCCGAAGGCCGGCGCACCGGCCGACCACGGCAGCGGGACCCGGCAGCCGTCCCGGCCCGGGGCGGTGCCGCCGCTGCGCCGGTGCATGGGGTCCTGGCGCACGGCGTCGTCGAGGCCGGTGTGCTCGGGCAGGCCGAGCTCGTCGCCCTGGTAGACGTACGCGGAGCCGGGCAGCGCGAGGAGCAGGAGGGCGGCGGCCCGGGCGCGCCGCAGGCCGAGGTCGGCGTCCGGCTGCGGGTCGCCGGGACCGATGCCGCGCGTGTAGTCGGTGCCGTCGGGCAGGCCGAGCCGGGACGCCGGGCGGACGACGTCGTGGTTGGACACCACCCACGTCGCCGGCGCCCCGACGGTCCCCGTCGCCGCGAGGGACTCCTCGACGACGGCCCGCAGCGCGGGCGCCGACCACGGCGCGTGGAGGAACGGGAAGTTGAAGGCCTGGTGCATCTCGTCGGGCCGCACGTACCGGGCGGCGCGCTCGGCCGGCTCCGCCACGGCCTCGCCGACGAGGATGCGCTCCCCGTCGTAGGTGTCCAGGAGCCGCCGCCACGCGCGGTACACGTCGTGCACCTCGTCCTGGTCGAACATCGGCCCGGCCGGTGCGCCGGCGCCGGCCCCGGCCGCGCGCGCCTGCGTCAGGCCGGGTCCGGCGTCCGCGTCGTCCTGGTCCGGCAGGCCCGGCGCCTTGACCAGCCCGTGGGCGACGTCGACCCGGAAGCCGTCGACGCCGCGGTCGAGCCAGAAGCGCAGCACGTCCTCGAACCGCGACCGCACCTGCGGGCAGTCCCAGTCCAGGTCCGGCTGGCTCGCGTCGAACGAGTGCAGGTACCACCAGCCGGCGTCGTCCGGGCGGCCGCTCAGCGGCTGGACCGGGCTCCACGCCGGGCCGCCGAAGATCGAGCGCCAGTTGTTCGGGGGGAGGGCCCCGTCGCGGCCGCGGCCGCGGCGCAGGTGGTACAGCGCCCGGGCGGGCTCCCCGGGCCCGGCGGCCAGGGCGTCGCGGAACCACGGGTGGTCGCTGCTCGTGTGGTTCGGGACGACGTCGACGACGACCCGCAGCCGCAGGTCGTGCGCCCGCTCGACGAGCGCGTCGAAGTCGTCGAGCGTGCCGAGCGCGGGGTCGACGGCGCAGTAGTCCGCGACGTCGTAGCCGCCGTCCTTCTGCGGCGAGGGGTAGAACGGCGACAGCCACACCGCGTCGACCCCGAGCCAGGCCAGGTGCGACAGCCGGCCGGTGACCCCGCGCAGGTCGCCGACCCCGTCGCCGTCGGCGTCGGCGAAGGACTTCGGGTAGACCTGGTAGATCACCGCGTCCCGCCACCACGGGACGCGCGGCCCGGAGGCGGCGGTCGGGTCGGCGCCGGGCGCCGTCGCCACGGTCATCCCTTGACCGAGCCGGCCGTCATGCCGCGGACGAAGTACCGCTGCAGCGCGAAGAAGACGACGAGCGGCAGCGACATCGTCACGAAGGCGCCCGGGGCGAGCAGGTCCCAGCGGGTGGCGAAGGTGCCGAGCAGGGACTGCAGCGCGATGGTCACGGTCTCGTTCTGCCCGGCACCGAGGAAGATCAACCCTACGAGCAGGTCGTTCCACACCCAGAGGAACTGGAAGATCGCGAAGGAGGCCAGGGCCGGCACGCTCATCGGCAGGATGAGCCGCCAGAACGTCTGGAAGTGTGAGGCGCCGTCGATCTTGGCGGACTCGATGACCTCCTTGGGCAGCGTCGACATGTACGCCCGGAGCAGGAAGACGGCCAGCGGCATGCCGAACCCGGTGTGCGCCAGCCAGACCGCGGGGAACGTGCCGACGAGGTCGAGGCTGCCGAGCAGGCGCAGCAGCGGGATGAAGGCGACCTGGCCGGGGATGACGAGCAGCCCGACGATGACGACGAACGTCAGGTCCCGGCCGGGGAAGCGCATGAAGGTGAAGGCGTAAGCGGCCATCGCCGCGATGAGGATCGGGATGACGGTCGCCGGCACCGTGACGACGATCGTGTTGACGAAGGCGTTGCCCATGCCCTGCGAGAGCACCTCGCGGTAGCCCTCGAGGGTCCACTCCGCGCTGAACGGCTGCAGCAGCGCTCCCCACCAGGACGAGGTCGTGGCCTCCTCCCGGGTGCGCAGGGACGTCACGAGCAGCCCGAGCGTCGGGACGAGGAACAGCGCCACGACGACGAGCAGGCTGATCCGGACGGCCCAGCCGGAGCGCTCGGTGCCGTCGGCGCGCCGGGTCGAGCGTCGCGGGGGCGCGGTCGCCACGGGGGCGGGCACGGGGGTCGCTGCGGTGGTCACTTCATCGCCTCCTCGGCGCGGAACCGGCGGACCTGGTAGACCATGACGGGCGTGACGGCGAGCAGGAGCAGCACGACGATGGCGGCGGACCGGCCGTCGTTGCTGAACTCGAAGAGCTCCTTGAAGAAGGCCAGCGCCACGACGTTGGTGTTGAAGTTGCCCCCGGTCGTCGCGTAGACGATGTCGAAGATCTTCAGGACACCGATGAGGATCGTCACGAAGACCGTGATGACGGTCCCCCACATCTGCGGCACGACGATCCGGAAGAACGACTGGATCTCGTTGGCGCCGTCGACGCGAGCGGCCTCGACCGTCTCGGCCGGGACGTTCTTGATGGCGGCCGAGAGCAGCACCATCGCGTAGCCGACCTGCATCCAGACGAGGATCACCATGAGCAGCAGGCTGTTCAGCCGGCCCTGGGACATCTGGAGCCACACCTGGGGCTCGCCGCCCAGGCCGGTCCACACCGCGTTGAGCAGGCCGATCTGCTCGGTCCCCGGCTGCTTGTACTCGTAGACGAAGCGCCAGATCGTCGCCGCGCCGACCATGGAGATGGCCATCGGGAGGAAGATCAGCGACTTGGTGACCTTCTCCCCCGTCGCGGTGAGGCGGTCGGCGAGCACGGCGACGAGCAAACCGAGGACGACCGACACCGCCGGGACGACGAGCAGCCAGAGCAGCGTGTTCACCGCGGTCTGGCGGAACTGCGGGTCGGTGAGCAGCGAGGTGTAGTTCGCCAGGCCGACGAACTCCAGGCCGTCCGCGTCGAGGAAGCTCGTGACGATCGTCGTCACGGCCGGGTAGACGAGGAAGACGCCGATGAAGAGGACGGCGGGGCCGGCGAAGACCCAGGGGGCGAGCCGGTCGCTCCAGCGGCCGGGGGCCCGCTCGACGACCCAGTTGAGGGCGTAGAAGACCAGGAGGCTGAGGCCGACGCCGCCGACGATGGCGAACAGGCCGCTGAGGATCTTTTCCATGCGTGGTGCTCCGATCGCGGGCGTCGACGATCTCGGGCGGGCAGGACGCGCAGGTGCCGGCGGCGGGACCGGGAGGAGCCGCCGCCGGCACCCGTCCGGGGGACCTAGGAGGTCGGCCAGCTGGCGTCGATGTTCTCCAGCGCCTGCTCGAGGTCGGTCTGGCCGGTGACCCAGGCGGTCATCTCCGTCCAGAACGAGCCCGAGCCGACCTGGCCGGGCATGAGGTCGGAGCCGTCGAAGCGGAACGCGTCGGCCTGCGACACCGCCTTCGCCACGTTCGCCACGGTCTCGCTGCGGTACACCGACCCGTCGAAGGTCGCGTACGGCGAGACGAACTCGTTGTTCTCGACCGTCGCCCACGTCGTGCCGAACTCCGGCGAGAACAGGGCCTGGAGGACCTTCGCGGTGTCCTCGTCGTCGTTGAACGCGGCCGCGAGGTCACCGCCGCCGAGCACGGCCTGGCCGCCGTCCCAGCCGCCCTCGTACGGCGGCAGGAGGAAGGAGCTGACGAACGCCGACGGGTCCGCCTGGACCTCCGGCGGCCAGAACCCGATGACGAAGTTGCCCTGGCGTGCCATGAAGCAACCCGGCGTGTCGGCGACCAGCGGCTGGAGCGCGTCGCCCCACGGCGTCGCGGCCATCGCCTGCCGGCTGAGGACGGCGTTCCCGTCGGACAGCACGAGGGCCTCGAACGTCTCGGCCGCCTGGACGACGACGGGGTCGGTGAACGGGATCTCGTGCTTGACCCACTGGTCGTACTTCTCCGGCCCGCCGATCCGCAGGACGTACTCCTCGATCCAGTCCGTGACGTACCAGCCGGTCGCGGCCTGCGACTCGAAGCCGAAGCACCACGGCGGGGTGCCGTCGGCCTTGATCCTGTCGGTGAGCGCGACGAGCTCCTGGTGCGTCGTCGGCACGGCGTAGCCGGCCGCCTCGAACTCCTCGACCGGGTACCAGACGTTGCTCTTGACGTTGATCGACCAGGGCAGGCCGTACGTCTTGCCGTCCTCGCCCTTGGCGATGTCGGCGAGCCCGGGGATGAGGTCGGCCGTGGCGGCGTCCAGGTCGATGGTGTCGTCGAGCGCGACCATGTCCTTCTGGAGATCGAGCAGGACGCCGGGCTGCGGGAAGACCGCGATGTCCGGGGCGTTGTTGCCGCGCACCCGGCTCTGGATCACCGTGTCGAAGTCCGGGAGCGTCGTGTACGTGACCTCGACCCCGGTCTTCTCCGAGAGCTCGGCGATCTCCTTCTGAAGCGCTTCCGCGTTGGCCCCGCCGATGGCGCCGACGATCTCGACCTTCCCGTCGGCCTCCTCGCTGCCGCCCCCTCCGCCGGCAGCACCTCCGGAGCCACCGCACGCGGCGAGAAGCAGCATCGCGCTGCTGAAAACCGCTGCCACACCGACTGATCTCTTGCGAATCATGGCTGCTCCTCATCGCAGCTCGACGACGACGGCAGTCACTGTGGCACAGCCCACACCATGATCGGAAGGGCTTCCAATCTTTTCGTCAGACAGGCCTTGTCGCGCCGCGGCGGGCGCCTCGTACAGTGGTCGCTGTCGGCACTGGGAGGACGTCGTGGTGGTGGGACCGGACGGCGCGGCCGTCGGGCGGTCGGGCGAGAAGCTCACGCTGTCCGACATCGCGCGGCTGGCAGGCGTCGGCGCGGCGACCGCCTCCCGGGCCCTGAACGGCGCGCCCGGGGTGGCCGCCGCCACTCGCGACCGCGTGCGCCGGATCGCCGAGGAGCACCAGTACGTCATCTCGCCGGCGGCGTCCGCGCTCGCCGCGGGGTCGACCCGGCGGATCGCGCTCGTCGTCCCCCACCTGTCCCGGTGGTTCTTCGCGACGCTCGCCGAGGCCGTGCACTCCGTCGTCACGCCCGCCGGCTTCGACGTCCTCCTCTACACGGTCGGGGACCTCGCCGACCGGCACCGGTTCTTCGAGCAGCTGCCCGCCCGGCGCAACGTCGACGCCCTCGTGCTGCTCGGGCTGCCGATCGCCGAGCGCGAGCGGCAGCGCCTGGAGCTCATGGGCGTGCACATCGTCGCCGTCGGCGGCCAGCACACGACCTTCCCGCACGTGTGCATCGACGACCTCGCGACGGGCCGGATCGCGGTGCAGCACCTCGTCTCGCTCGGGCACCGGGCCGTCGCGACCATCGAGGCGATCGACCCGGACCAGGAGGACCCGCCGCTGGACCGGGCCCGCGCCTACCGGCAGGTGCTCGAGGAGGCCGGCGTCGAGCCCGACCCGCGGCTGCGGGTCGTCACGACGTGGGGGGTCGACGAGGCGTCCCAGGCGATGGCCGACCTGCTCTCCCTGCCCCGTCGTCCCACGGCGGTGTACGCCCACTCCGACGAGGTGGCGCTCGGCGCGGCCCGGACGATCCGGCGGGCGGGCCTGCGGATCCCGCAGGACGTCTCGGTCGTGGGCATCGACGACCATCCCCTGGCGGACCTCACCGACCTGACCACCGTGCGGCAGCCGGTGTGGGAGCAGGGCGTCCGGGCGGGCGAGCTGACCCTCGAGCTGCTGCGGGACGGGTCGGCCCGGGAGCCGTCGGTCGTCCTGCCCACCCGGCTCGTCGTCCGCGGCAGCACCGCTCCCCCGCCGTGACGGCCCGTCCGGGCCCGAGAGCCTAGAGCAGCGCCGGACCGGCGAGGAAGGCCGCGAGGGCGACGACGGCGACCGCCGCGAGCACGAGGCCGCCCGCCCGTCGCCGCCGGCGCCAGGCCCGCACCCCGAGGAGCGCCGAGGCGACGAGCGGCAGCCCCGCCAGGGCGAGGAAGAGCCCGTTGAGCGACCTGGCGCGCGCCGCTCCCTCGGGGGTCGCCGGGTCGAGCCCCGCCAGGGTGAGCCCCCACCCGACGAGCACGAGGAGCAGCAGGGCTGCGGGGGCGGCGAGCAGGAGCAGGACGACGCCCCACAGGAGGGTGCGGTCCGGCCGCGGCCGCGTCGGGCGCCTCGCCCCGGCGCCGCGCGCCTCACCGCTCATCGGCCCATCCTGCCGCACCGCGGCGACGTCACCGCGGCTCAGTCCCCGGGCACGCCGACTCGGAAGACCCGCAGCTGCAGCGCGAGCGTCCCGTAGTAGCCGACGAGGGTGAGCAGCTCGAAGAGCACGGCCTCGCCGAGCGCCTCGACGGCCGCAGCGTAGGCCGCGTCGTCGAGGTCGCCGTCGGCGAGCAGCCGGTCGGTCGTCGTCGCGACGAGCCGCTCGCGGTCGTCGCCGACCGCGGGGGTGTCCCGCTCGCGCAGCGAGCGCAGCTCGTCGTCGGTGAGCCCGACCTGCCGGCCGACGGCCTCGTGGGCGTACCGCTCGAAGGCGCAGTCGTGGCGGGTCGCGACCCGCAGGACCGCGATCTCACGCTCGCGACCGGTCAGCCTGCCGCCGTAGCGGATCGCCGCCCCGACGGCCTGCAGCGCCTGCCCGATCTGCGGCGCGAGGAGGAAGGCGTTGAAGGGGCCGGCGAGCCCCCCGTCGCCGTCGACGAGCGGGAACGCCTGCGGCCCCGCGCCCCGCGGCCCGCCGACGACGGCGTCGTAGAGGGCGCGCTGAGCGGGCGTGAGCCGGTCCGGCCGCAGCACCTCCAGGCGCGCCCCCGACGACGTCGTCATGCGGGCCTCACCCGACCCGCAGCTCCCCGAGCTCGGACCAGCCCTCGACCGTCACGTTGACGATCTTCGGCGTCTCCGCGAGCAGCGGCGGGAGGTCCTTCTGGGCCTGCGCGAAGTGGTCCGACGTCACGTGCGCGACGCCGGCGTCGTCGTCCGCGAACCCCTCGACGAGGACGTACTCGCAGCCGTCGTCGAGGCTGCGCGACCACTCGTAGAAGAGGCAGCCGGGCTCGGCCCGCGTCGCCTCGGTGAAGGCGCGTGACAGCTCCGGCCAGTTCTCCGCGTGCTCCGGCCTGACGCGGAACTTGGCAGTGATGAAGATCATCCGGACCTCCCGGGCCGTGCGGTTCAGGGGACGAGGATGGCACGCCCGCGGACGCGACCGTTGTCGAGATCGTCCACGGCGGTGGCGAAGTCGTCCAGGGCGTACTTCTGCGTGTGGAGCGTGACGGCGCCGCGGGCGGCGAGCGCCATGAGGTCGCACAGGTCGTTGTAGGACCCGACGAGGTTGCCGACGACGTTCTTCTCCGTGGAGATGAGGTCGATCGTCGGGACGACGACGTCCTCGCCGTAGCCGACGACGTGGTAGTCACCGGCGCGACGGGTCATCCGCAGTCCCTCGGACGTCGAGCCGCCCTCGCCGACGAAGTCGACGACGACCTCCGCGCCGTTCCCGCCGGTCAGCTCGAGCACCTGGTCGACGTGCGTGCCGTCGGCGACGACGCCGTGGTCGGCCCCGATCGACAGGGCGAGCTTGAGCGCGTCGGGGTTGCGGTCGACGACGACGAGCTCGGCCGGCGAGAGGGCCTTGAGCACCTGGATCCCGATGTGCCCCAGGCCTCCCGCGCCGATGACGACGCAGCGGTCGCGCGGCGTGAGGCGCCGGGCCGCCTTCGCGGCGGCGTGGTAGGCCGTGAGGCCGGCGTCGGCGAGCGCGGCGACGTCGGACGGCTCGAGCGAGTCGTCGATCCGCACGACCGAGCGGGCCGAGGTCCGCAGGTACTCGGCGTACCCGCCGTCGCTGTCGATGCCGGGGAACGCGCTGCTCTCGCAGTGGACGTCGTCGCCCGAGCGGCACGCGCGGCACAGGCCG
This sequence comes from Kineosporiaceae bacterium, assembly GCA_052038585.1. GTDB lineage: Bacteria > Actinomycetota > Actinomycetes > Actinomycetales > Kineosporiaceae > JBQGCR01. The sequence continues at coordinate 2,793 of JBQGCR010000353.1, read as the reverse complement.
CACGTGACGAGCGGGTGCACGATGACCTTGTCGCCCTCGCGGACGTTCGTCACGGCGGAGCCGACGGCGTGCACCCAGCCGGCGTTCTCGTGGCCGATCGTGTACGGCAGGGTGACGCCGGACTTCTCCTCCCACTGCCCCTCGAGGATGTGCAGGTCGGTCCGGCAGACGCCGGCGCCGCCGATCCGGACGACGACGTCGAAGGGGCCGCGCGCCTCGGGGACCGGCTGCTCGGTCATCTCCAGCGGCTGGTGGTAGCCGACCACCCGGACTGCTCGCATCGTGCTCATGGGACTGCCTTCCTGTTCTGCATGAGGTCCGTGAGGGGGAAGAACGCCGGCGCGCCGGGGTCGCCCGCCGGGTGCTCGACGTCGCCGTAGCGGGTCGCGAGCAGCCCGCGGCAGAAGTGCGCGTTGCCGTCGACGGAGATCCGCGTCGAGCGGGCCCGGCGCAGCGCGAGCGGGACGTCGTCGGGCACCCGGCCCTCGTGGTCGACGAGCACCGCGGCGCCGTCGTCGTCGGGCAGCCCGAGCGCGGCACGCCTGCGGCGCAGCGCCGCCGTGTACTCGTCGTCGGGCAGGTCGACCAGGGTGATCCCGCCGACCCGGTCCTCGGTGAGGTCCGGCCGGCTGCGCAGGAGCCGGGTCAGGCAGCGCTCGGCGGCGGCCGTGTGGGCCTTGCGCCGGAACGTCTCCCGCAGCTCGTCGAGGGAGTCCTCCGCCTCGTGCCGGAAGGTGCCCTTGTAGCCGGCGTCGGACGCCAGCCCGGCGTTGTTGAGCGCGCAGTCGGGGTGGTCGTCGAGCTCGACGACCACCCGGTCCGTCCAGGGCAGCGCCCGCAGCGCGTCGAGGGCGTCCGAGGCCATGAGGTAGGCGAAGTTCGGCGAGCAGAACGACGTCGGCAGGCGCAGGTGCATGACGACGTCCGCGCCGACGACCTCGAGCGAGCGGACGAAGCCGAGGTCGGTCACCGGCTCGTCGAGCTCGGGGTCGATCACCGCGTCGAGCGCCGACCAGGCCTGGGCTCGGCGGGCGGCGCCGCCCGCCTGCACGGGCGGCGCCGTCGTCGTCGTGGCGGTCATCAGACCGCCGCCAGGTCGGCCCGCTCCGGCTGCCGCGGCCCGGTCGCCGTCTCGTCGGCGTCGGGCAGGCGCAGCTCCTGCGGCACCTCGAGGTCGTACATCTTCGCGGCGTTGAGCCCGAGGATCTTCTTCTTCTGCGCCGTCGTCAGCGGGGCGTACTCGTTCATGTCCTCGGGGATCTGGAAGTCGACGAAGCGCTCGACGAGCCACTTCGGCGTCCAGAGGGCGTAGTCGGAGGAGAACTGGATCCGGTCCTCGCCGATCCAGTAGATCAGCTCGCCGATGATCTGCGCGAAGTAGCGCGGCCGGGTGTGGATGAAGGGCATCGCGACGGCGAGGCCGCCGTGGACGTTCGGCTCCTGCGTGGCGATCCAGCAGAAGTCCTCCAGCCGCGGCAGGCCGACGTGCTCGATGACGAAGTTCAGGTCGGTGAAGTCGCTCGCGACGTGGTCGACGTCGGCGACGTCGAAGGCGTCCCGGTCGAGCGGGCGGATCGTCGGGCCCTTGTGGAGGTGGATGTTGCGGATGCCGACCTCGCGGCAGACCTCGAAGTAGCGGTAGGCCCAGGGGTCGTCGAGCTTCCAGCCGCGCGAGTCGCCGTGCCACTCCGCGGTGTAGAGCTTGACGCCCTTGAGGCCGTACGCCTCGGCGTCGGCGCGGAGCTGGTCCAGGCCGGCCTCGCCGTTGCGCGGGTCCCAGTTGTGGTTGTACGTCAGCTTGTCCGGGTGCGCCTTCGCCAGGGCCGAGGCCTCCTCCGTCTGCCCGAAGCCGCGGTGGTAGAACTCGCCGAGGTGGGCCGGCTGGAAGATCGCGTGGTCGACGTACCCGACCTCGAAGAGGTCGTGCATGAGCCGCTCGCCGCCCTGGTACAGGTAGTCCTCGTAGGACCACTGCTCGGTTTCGGGCGACAGGTTGCGGTGGTAGTCGTAGAAGCAGTCGATGAACTGCTTACCGTGGATGTTGCGCTGGTTCTCCGGACGCGCGTCCCAGAGCGCGACGTGCGCGTCGACGATGAAGTAGCTCTCGCCGTCCTTGCTGTACATCTGCGACCTCCAGTCGGTGACTCCTGTGTCCTGCGTCACTGGCGAGGACGCTATGCCGGACCTGCGCACCCCGGACCGCCGCCGTCGTCTCAGTTTGAGACGCGGATGTAACGTGGGTCACATGGATGACGGGGTCCTGGCCGGCCGGGTGGCTGCCGGCGACGTGGCGGCCGGGCCGCTCGCCCCGCGGGTACGCGCCTCGTGGCAGCGCAGCCACGAGTACGGGGTGTCGAGCGAGCAGGTGGAACCGGTGTTCACCGGCACCTACGACGACGAGTCGCTGTTCTTCCAGTGCGGCCGGGTGGTGCTCGGGGAGCTGCACGAGACCCTGGCCGACGAGCCGGTGAGCCTCATGCTCACCGACGTCGACGGCCTCGTGCTGAACAGGTTCAGCGGCGACCACGCGCTCCTGCGCGCCCTCGACGCGGTCCACCTCGCGCCGGGCTTCGCCTACTCCGAGCGCGAGGCGGGGACGAACGGGCTCGGCCTCGCCCTCGCCGACCGGACGCCGACCCTCGTCCGTGCGCGGGAGCACTACGCGCAGTCCCTGCGGACCTACACGTGCGCGGCGGCCCCCGTGCTCGACCCGCTGACGGGCCGCCTCGAGGGCAGCGTCAACCTCACGACCTGGGCCGACTCCTCGGCCGACCTCCTCCTCGCGCTCGCGCA
>JBQGCR010000352.1:0-2681 GCA_052038585.1 Kineosporiaceae bacterium | reverse complement strand
GGACCGCCTCGGCGGCTTTGACCTCGGAGGGGAAGACGAGCACGCGCGGTCCGTCCGTCGTCGGGGCGAGCGTCGCCCGGATGTTGTGGTCGACGAGGCGGCGGCGGATCACCTCGGCCTCGACGAAGGTCTCCGGCGACGCGATCGGCACGAGCAGCCCGTACTCGCCCTCCGCGCCGGCGTGCGGGCGGCGCTCGACGAGGGAGTGCCCGCGCGAGAAGGCCCACCGCAGGAGGACGACGAGCAGGCCGAGCGCGCAGAAGGCCACGACCGGGCCGAACGCGTAGGAGTAGCTGCCCCAGGACGCCTGCACCGCGCCAGTCTCCCGCGTCGCGGACCCCGGCGCGCGGCGGGAGGCCGGGCCGACGAGGTGTGACCGAGGGCGTGACTGGCAGTCACGGATCGGTCACGGTTGCGGCGTGTTCCTGGGTGTGCACACGGGGCGACTGTTACTGTCCGGACACCTGCCGGACGCAGGACGATCATCGACGAGGGCTTCACCCGACCGGGTGACCGGCCGAAAGCAACCAAACGAGCGAGCGAGGCGTCAAGAGGCCAAGGGGTCGCAACGACGAAGGGGGAGCCGATGCTCCAGGAGCTGCGGATCGAGGTGCTCGCACCGGGCACCGACATCGCCCTGAGCGGTCGTCTCGACGTCCACTCCGCACCGGTCGCCCGCGTGGCGCTGCACCACCTGGTCGACGCCGGCCACGGGGACCTCGTCGTCCACGGCGAGTCCCTCGAGATCTGGGACTCGTGCGGGCTCGGCGTCCTCGTCGGCGCCCACCGGCGCGCCCGCCAGAGCGAGCGCCGGCTCGTCCTGTCCGGCCTGCCGCAGCGCGAGCTGCGCCTGCTGCGCGCCACCCGGCTCACCCGCGTCTTCGGCGTCGAGCCCGGCGTCGAGCCCGTCGTCCTCACCGCCCCCGCCGTCGTCTGACCACCGTCCGCCTCCCCGTCCGGCTCCCCGTCCGGCGAGCTGTGACGGCGTGACCTGCGCCACCCGCAGGGCCCGGACACCCCGCAGGACCCGCCGGTAGCGTCGCCGTCGTCAGCAACGGGGCCGATGCCGGGAGGGCCACATGGACGTCGAGCGCGACCGCCCGTGGGTGATGCGGACCTACGCGGGGCACTCCAGCCCGACCGAGTCCAACGCCCTCTACCGGCGCAACCTCGCCAAGGGGCAGACCGGCCTGTCCGTCGCCTTCGACCTGCCGACGCAGACCGGGTACGACCCCGACCACGAGCTCGCGATGGGCGAGGTCGGCAAGGTCGGCGTCCCCGTCGCCCACGTCGGGGACCTGCGGGCGCTGTTCGACCAGATCCCGCTGGAGAAGACGAACACGTCGATGACGATCAACGCGACGGCCATGTGGCTGCTCGCGCTCTACCAGGTCGTCGCCGAGGAGCAGGGCGCGGACGTCGCGGCGCTCGCCGGCACGACGCAGAACGACATCATCAAGGAGTACCTGTCCCGCGGGACGTACGTCTTCCCGCCCGGGCCGTCGCTGCGGCTCATCACGGACATGGTCGCCTACACGGTGACGACGATCCCGTCGTGGAACCCGATCAACATCTGCAGCTACCACCTCCAGGAGGCCGGCGCGACGCCGGTGCAGGAGGTCGCGTACGCCATGTGCACGGCGATCGCCGTCCTCGACGCCGTCCGGGACAGCGGCCAGGTCCCGCCGGAGCGCTTCGGCGACGTCGTCGCGCGGATCTCGTTCTTCGTCAACGCGGGCGTCCGGTTCGTCGAGGAGATGTGCAAGATGCGCGCCTTCGTCGAGCTGTGGGACGAGGTGACGCGCGACCGGTACGGCGTCACCGACGCCAGGCAGCGCCGGTTCCGCTACGGCGTCCAGGTCAACAGCCTGGGGCTCACCGAGGCCCAGCCGGAGAACAACGTCCAGCGGATCGTCCTGGAGATGCTCGCGGTCACCCTGTCGAAGAAGGCCCGGGCCCGCGCGGTGCAGCTGCCGGCCTGGAACGAGGCGCTCGGGCTGCCCCGGCCGTGGGACCAGCAGTGGAGCCTGCGGATCCAGCAGGTGCTCGCCTACGAGTCCGACCTGCTCGAGTACGGCGACCTCTTCGAGGGCTCGGCCGTCGTCGAGGCGAAGACGCGCGAGATCCTCGACGGCGCGCGGGCGGAGATCGACCGGGTCCAGGCGCTCGGCGGTGCCGTCGCCGCGGTGGAGTCCGGCTACATGAAGTCCGCCCTCGTCGCCTCGCACGCGGCCCGCCGGCAGCGCATCGAGGCGGGCGACGACGTCGTCGTCGGCGTCAACCGGTTCACGACGACCGAGCCCAACCCGCTGACCGCGGACCTGTCGACGGCGATCCAGACCGTCGACCCGGCCGTCGAGGCCCGGGCCGTCGCCGCGGTCCAGGCGTGGCGGGCCGACCGGGACGCGACGCCGGAGGGCCGGGCCGCGGCGGCCCAGGCGCTGCTGCGCCTGCGCGACGACGCGAAGACGGGGGTCAACCTCGTGCCCGCGACGCTCGCCTGCGCCCGGGCCGGGGTGACGACCGGGGAGTGGGCCGGCGCGCTGCGCGAGGTCTTCGGCGCGTACCGCGCCCCCCCCGGCGTCACGGGGGGCGAGGGCCCCGGCGTCGGCGCCGTCGAGGCGGGCTCGGCGCGGGCGGCCGTGCGCGAGCGGCTTCGGACCCCGAACGACGAGCTCGGC
>JBQGCR010000351.1:0-5181 GCA_052038585.1 Kineosporiaceae bacterium | reverse complement strand
CGAAGAGCGTCATGTCGTCGTCGGCCGCGATGGTCTGCCGGACGTTGGTCACCCAGTCGAAGCCGAGCATCCCGATGTTCCGGTTGGCGCCGGACGAGGCGATCATGATGTCGTCCCCGCCCTCGGCGTCGTAGTCGTCGTTGCCCGAGTTGTCGAACAGGACGTCGTCGCCGCCGGCCGGGTCGTCCATGAGGTTGTTCGCGTTGTCGCCCTGGATGAGGTCGAACCCGCCGTTGCCCTCGAGCCAGTCGTCGCCGTAGTTGCCCTGGATGACGTCGTTGCCGGTGCCGCCGCGCACGAGGTCGTCGTGCAGCCCGGCGAAGCTCGTCGTCGGGTCGGTGCCGTGGCTGATGAAGTCCTCGCCGGAGCCGCCGAACAGCAGGTCCAGACCGGGGCCGGCGTTGATCCGGTCGTTGCCGGCGCCGCCCTTGATGACGTCGTCGCCGCCGATGTCGAGCAGGGTGTCGTTGCCGTCGCCGCCGAAGAGCCCGTCGACGCCGTCCCCGCCCTCGAGCCGGTCGTTGCCGGCCGTGCCGTGGATCGTGTCGTCGCCCTCGTCGGTCTGGAGCCGGTCGTTGCCGCCGGTCCCGATCATGTGGACGTGCTGCGGCCCGAGGAAGCGGATGTTCCCGCTCGCCTCGCGGACCAGCCGCGCCCCCTCGCCGCACTGCGCGACGGACGGCAGCGGGTCGCCGGCGCCGACGCCGGTGAGGTCGACGGTGCACTGCGGCGTCGCGAAGAGGTCGATCGGCAGGTTCTTCGCGTCCGTGGTGCGCCCGACGATCGCCGAGAACGAGTTGTTCTCCAGCTGGGAGAGCAGGTTCGTCCCGTTGAGCCGGCTCAGGTAGTAGAACCGGTCGCCGAACTGGAGGTTCTCGAGCTGGGTCTCGAAGACCCAGTTGAACGACGAGCCGAGCATCGAGCCGAAGAGCAGCGGGCGCTCGGCGAGGCCGCCGGCCCAGAAGTCGACGTCCTCCAGGCCCGCCGTCGTCGTGTCCCACGGGCCGGAGCCCTCCATGAACGCCACCCGGTCCGCTGGGGCGCCGGTGCCGCCCTCGACGAGCAGCTTCGCCACCGCGCGCCGGTCCTCGAGGGTGTCCGCGGTCTCCAGGCTCTGGTGGGTGCCGTAGGCCGCGACGAAGTTCACGAGCGACTCGCGGTGCCGCAGCGCGGCCCCGAAGTCGTTCCACGAGTCGTAGGGCTCGACGCTCGGGTCCTGGGAGGCGTCGAAGAACTGGCGGCGCGCGGCGTTGAGGCCGGGGACGCCGGTGTCCCGGGCTCGCGCGAGGTTGAGCGTCGCGAGGTCGAGCGGCAGGCCGACGAGCCGGTTGCGCAGCGCGTCGGTGACGAACTCGTCGATCTCGTTGCCGACCTCGTGGAGGTTGCCGCGCACGATGGCGCCGGCCGCCTGCTCCGGCGTCAGCGCGCCGTCGTCGGTGAACGCGACCGGGTTGAGGAACGCGTCGAAGAGCGACATGTCCGAGCGCGTGCCGTCGGCCGCCGTCCGGCGGACCGTCTCGGTGAGCATCGAGTGCCCGAACCGGTAGACGACGTGGGCGAACTCGGCCGCGACCGCGGCGTCGATGCCGGGGTTGTAGCCGGACTCGTTGAGCGGCAGCACCTCGATCGCCGGCGAGATCTTGCGGGCGAACTCCTCGAAGACGAGGTGCTGGAACTGCATCTCTGTGACCAGGCGCGCGGCCTGGAAGAGCCGCTCACCGTGCCAGCCGCCCGCGCCGGTGGCCAGGTGCCACTCGGCCTGGAAGGCCGGGTCGTCGACCTGGGCGTCGACGACGGTCTTGACGTCCTCGGCGACCCGGTTGTGCTCGGCGTGGAAGACGTGGTGGACGGCGGTGAGGCCGATGTTCTCGTTGCCGCGCCCGTCGCCGGTGATGTAGTGCCGGTCGAGGGTCTCGTCGTCGTACGTCAGCGGGTCGTGGTCGTCGCCGAGGGTGTCGTCGGCGTCCGGCACGCGCTGCACGCCCGGCGTCGCCGGGTTGTTGTCGACGTCGGCCTTGTCCGGCACGGCGTAGTGGGCGATGTCGTCGAGGAAGGCGTGCTTCGTCCCGCCGCCCATGAGCTGGGCGCGGCCGTCGGCACCCGGCGTGAACTTGCCGTAGAGGTCGGTCTTGACGAGCGGGACGTCGAAGACGTCGGTGTCCGACAGGGTGATCCCGAGCAGGTCCTGCGCCTGCCGCTTGACGTCGGCCCACGTCGCGAGCCCGCCGTCGGCCCCGTCGAGCAGGTGCCCGGTAGCGACCGGGACGCCGTCGACGATCGCGTACTCGCGCAGGAAGACCTGGTGGCTCGGGTGCGAGGTGTACGTCTGGTTCTGGTCGATGTACGGGGTCGTCGTGTTGACGTGCTCGTGCTCGTCGTCGGCGGTGCCGAGGACGCCGTCGGGCCCGGGCTGGTTCGTCGCCCGGGTCATGACCATGAAGTTCGTGCGGACGTCGTCGGGGGTGCCCGGGATGCTGTCGGGGCCGGCGGGGTCCTGGTACAGCGGGTCGTCCGGCTGGAGCGGCACGATGACCGTGCCGCTGCCGCCCTTGCCGACGAGGTCGAGGCCGTGGTCGAAGAACTGGCCGAACAGCGTGAACCACTGGTTCGACCGGGCCGAGAGCCCGGCGTCCGTGGCGTTGTTGGGGATGAAGAGGCCGTCCGGCGGGGTCGCAGGGTCGCCGTCGACCTCGAGCAGGTCGTCCTGGGTGCCCTGCTTCGTCGCGGCGGCCACGGCGGCCGGGTTCTTCGTCGTCTGGTCGACGACGAGGTTGCTCACCGTCCGCGGCTCGGTGTCGCAGACGATGCCCGTCTTCTGGCCGTAGGTCGTCGCGGCGCCCCGGCCCCGGCCCCTGCACCAGGGGTCGGCGACCCCGAAGGACGGCGCGAGCAGCCGCGGGAAGACGCGGTCGGCCGACCCGTAGTCCTCCTGGCCCTCGAGGAGGTTGTTGTAGACGCCGGTGACGGTCCGCAGGCCGATCCCGGACAGGGGGCTCGTCACCTGGGTGGGCCCCTGGCCGATCTGCGGCTTGCCCGTCGGGCTGGCCTCGGCGACCTTGATCTGCCGGAGGATGAACTCGAGGTCCTCCTTGACGATCTGGAACCCGCCGGGCACGCCGTCCGGCGGCGGCACGGCCGCCGACGCCGGCGCCGTCCCCACCCCGCTCGCGACGGCGGCCGCGGCGAGGCCGAGGACGGCTCCCCGCGCGGCGCCGCCTGCGCCGCGTCCGCCCCGACGGGCCCCCCGCCCGGCGCGTCCGCGCGACTGCTGGTGCGACATGCTCCCCACCTCTCCACGACGCGGCCCGGCATCGCCGCCGGCCGCGGGCAGGTCCCTGCGGACCTGCCGTGGGCGAGCATCGACGGGGCGCGTCAAGGCCTCGTCAAGGCCGCCGGCCGCGGTCCCCGAGGCCCCCTCGCATGTCCGGTAGTGCGGCTTTCAGGCGGTTTTGCGCCGACGACGCTGACGATTCGACGCCGCCGAGTCCGGTCAATCGCTCCCGCCGGGCCGCGCCGCCATGCGAAAGTTCCCGCTATCGGGGGCTGTGTCGGGTGGGTGGGCGCACGTGGAGGGCACATGGGTGGGCCGGGGGTGAGGCCGCGCGCGGCGGCGGGACGGCCGGGGACGACGGGGCCGGGCGCGCCGCCGCCTCTGCGGCGCGACGCGCTCGCCGCGTGCGTCGTGCTCCTCGGCGCGACGGCGCTCCTCGCCGTCCTCGCCGGCCGCCGCGCCGTCGGGTTCGCCGCCGTCGCCGTGCTCTGCGTCCTGCCGCACCTCGGCGGGACGGTGCCGCTCGTCGCGGGCGACCTCGGGCTCGACGCGCTGGCCGCCGGCTGCGTGCTCCTCGGCGGGCGGCGCGGTCTCGCCGAGCGCGCCGGCGGGCTCGTCGAGATCCGCGTGCTCGGTCCGCTGCGCGTCGTCCTGGCCGACGGCACCCCCGTCGAGCCGTCCGCGTGGCGCGGCGCGAAGAACGCCGAGCTCCTGCGGCTGCTCGCCGTGGCCGGCGAGCCGGTCCCGGTCGACGTCCTCTGCCGGGTCCTGTGGCCGGCCGCGGACCGCCGGCGCGCGCTGGCCAGCCTGCGCCAGGCCTGCCTCGAGCTGCGCCGGGTGCTCGGGCCGCGTCACCTCGTCCGCAGCGGCGACCGGCTCGGCCTCGACGGCGTCTGGGTGGACGCCGGGGCGTTCCGCTCCCTCGCCGCGGCGGGCCGCTCGGCGCACGCGCGCGCCGCCCACGGCGACTGCGTGAGGGCCGCCCTCGACGCCGAGGCGCTCCACGTCGAGCCGTTCGAGCCGGGCCTCCTCGCGCACGAGGCCGTGGAGGCCCTCGCCGAGGACCTGCGCGACACCCGGCGCCGGCTCCGGCTCGACGCCGCCGACTCCGCGCTCGCCGGCGGGGACCTGCGCCTGGCCGCCGGCCTGGCCCGCGGTCACCTCGCGCAGGACCGGCTGAGCGAGCGCGCCTACCGCTGCCTCATGACGGCGCTCGCCGCCCGCGGCGAGACCGCCCGCGCGCTCGCCGTCTACACCCAGTGCCGGCGCGAGCTCGCCGAGGAGCTCGGCGCCGACCCGAGCCCCGCGACCCGCGAGCTGTATGCCGCGCTGCTCGCCGGCGGCCCGCTGCCGACGGCGGGGACCCCCGGCGACCCGCTGCCGACCGCCCCCACCCTGTCCTCGCTCGACGCGCTGCGCCGGGTCGAGGCCGGTCTCGACCCCGCGGCCCGGCTCGTGCTCCAGTCGCTCTGCGTGCTCCCGGGACCGGTCACCGAGGCCCGGATCACCGGTCTCCTGCGGCGCCTCGACGGGCCCGGGGCGTCCGGCGACGCGGACGTCTCCGGGTTGCGCGACGCCCTGCACCGGCTCCAGGGGCTCGCGGTCGTCGTCCTCACGGGCGACGTCGTGACCCTGCAGGACGGCGGTCTCGCCGCCGCGGTGCGTGCGGCGATGCGTCCCGCCGCCCGGGCCGTGCTGCTCGACGCGGCGCAGGACGGGTCGGCGCAGGACGGGACGGCTCAGGACGGGACGGCGCAGGACGGGACGGCGCAGGACCCGGTGGCGCCGGGCCCGGTGGCGCCGGTGACCGCGGGCACGCCCGCGCTGCGGCAGGCCCGAGAGGCGCTCGCGCAGCGACGGATCGCCCTGAGCGTCGACCTGGCGGTGCAGGCCGCGGGTGCGGCCGGCGC
>JBQGCR010000350.1:0-5781 GCA_052038585.1 Kineosporiaceae bacterium | reverse complement strand
CGACGGGTCACCCGGCGCGGTGATCCTGGTCGGTGGACGCTTGCGCGGAGCGCTCGAGTTCGTCGTCTGCGACGGCCGGGTCGCCGCCGTCGAGGTGGTCCTCGCCCCCCACGTCCTCGACGCGCTCGACGTGGTACTCCTGCAGGACTGATCGCCGCCATGTGTGCGCGGCGTGACGGCCGTCGTGACCCGTGCACCGAGTCACGCGGTCCCGCTGGGCTCCGGTGTCGGCACCGTCCGCCGTTCGACGCCCGGCGACGCGACTCGAGGCCTTCACCCGACGTGGTCGAGCGCCTCCCGGAGGATGGGCGGGCCGAGTCGCACGACCCCCGGGATCGGCTGCAGCGCCCACGGTGGCGGTTCGGTGCCCTGCGCCTGCGCGGCCATGCGGGCGAACTGGCGCTCGAACCCGGCTGGGGTGCACACGAGAAGGTATCGCGCCGGGGCATCGCCGCGGTTGGCGAGCGCGTGCGCAGCACCGCGCGGGGCGAAGGCCAGCTGACCCGCGGTACGGGCATGAAGTTCCTCGCCTACCCGGAAGACGAGCTCGCCTTCCAGCAGGTAGAAGGCCTCGTCGAAGTCGTGGCAGTGCAACGGCGGCCCTGCGCTGCGCGCCGGGACGATGTTCTCCACGACGGACACGCGGCCGCCGCTGTCCTCGCTGCGCAGCAGGACGGTGCTGCGGAGGTCGGGCGGCGGGGCTGTCCTCTCGGTGTCGTCGCGAGCACGGTCAGGCGCAGGCGGCCGGAGGGGCTCGACGCAGGTGTCGACGGTGTCCCCGTCGATGACCTGTCGCCCGTGGGCGCCGCCCGTGACGTCGTCTGCCGGGGAGCGGACGCTACCGACGCTCTCCAGCGTCGTGGGGACGTGCGTTCGAGCCTCCACTGCGGTTCTCCTTCGCCGGCTGTTCCCTCGCCGCGGGCGGCGCCGTCACAGCACTGACGAACCGGGACGGGAGGATGTGACCGCTGCCCGACGGCCTCCTCGGTGGCCTCGTCGTCGGCTGGGCCGGCCGCACCGGACCCCACCGTCCGCACCGCCGCCGTCACCCTCGCGTCCCTGCTGCCCGACCTCCCCGCCCTCACCGACGCCGAACGCGCGCTCATGGGCGAGTGGCTCACCCGCTCGATCACGCACCTGCAGGACCCCGACCGCCGGACCCGCTCCGCGCCGCGCTCGTCCGTGACGTGATCTCCGCCGCCGCGCGGGACGGCCGCATGGCCTAGTCTTCGCGCACCGACTCGGTCGTCTCGCAGGGGGAACCGTGGCCACCACCGTCCCGGGGCTCGCGCCCGACGCCTCGTCCGGTCTCGCGCAGGCGGTCCAGCTGGCCCGCGGGTTGTTCGGGGCCGCCGCCTGCTCGGTCGCCGTGGTGGACCTCGACACCGGCACGCTGCGGTACGTGGCCTCGCACGGCCAGGGCGAGCGGGAGATCGTCGGCGTCACCGTGCCGGTCGACCGCGGTGTCGCGGGCTGGGTCGCGCGCAGCGGGTCGACGGTCGTCGTCGCCGACGCGGCGGCCGACCCCCGCTTCGCCCGGGACGTCGCCGAGTCCACCGGCTACGTCCCCGGCACGATCCTCGCCGCACCGGTGCCGGGGCTCGACGAGCCTGCGGCCGTGCTCTCGGTGCTCGACCCGACCCGCCGGGAGCGCGAGCTCGACCTGCTCGCGGCGATCGGCGAGCTCCTCGCACCGGTCGTGTCGGCGGCGACGCCGGACGCCGGGGCGTCGCCGGCGCTGCTCGCCGCGGCCGCCGCGGTGCCCGCCGACCGGCAGTCGCTCGCGGCGGCCCTGCTGACGACGCTGGCCCGGCACGCCGGGACGGACGGGACGGCCCGGTGACGATCGCCTGGTCGGAGTACTTCGAGCCGGAGCGGCTGCGGGACTTCCCCGCGCTGCGACCGGGTGCGGACCCGGCCGGGTGGGCGCACGACGGCTCCGACGGCTCGGGCGTGCGCGTCGCGGTCGTCGACTCCGGCATCGAGGCCGGGCACCCCCTCGTGGGGCAGGTCGCCGGGTCGGTGGCCTTCGCCGAGGACGACGACGCAACGTTCGGCTTCCGCGCCGTGCCCTGCGACCCGGAGGACCTCGCCGGCCACGGGACCGCGTGCGCCGGGCTGATCCGCGCGGTGGCGCCGGGGTGCGAGCTGTGGAGCGTGCGGGTGCTCGGGGAGTCCAGCCGCGGCCGGGCCGCCGTCCTCGCCGCGGCCCTGGAATGGGTTGCGGCAGAACGCTTCGACGTCGTCAACCTCAGCCTGAGCACGGCCAACCGCGACTGGGCGCTGCCCCTGCACGACCTCGTCGACGAGGCGTTCTTCGCCGGCTGCGTGCTCGTCTGCGCCGTGAACAACGTCTACAAGCCGACGTTCCCCTCCCAGTACGCAGCGGTCGTCTCCGTCGCGGTCGGCGGGGGTGCCGGCTCGCCCCTGTCCTACAACGTCGAGGCGCCCGCGGAGTTCGGGGCGCCCGGCCTGGACGTCGTCGTCGCGTGGCCCGGCGGCGGGACGGCCACGGTGAGCGGGAACAGCTTCGCCGCCGCGCACGTCAGCGGCCTCGCCGCGCTGGTCCGCGGCGCCCACCCCGGCCTGGCCCCGCACGGGGTCAAGGCGCTGCTCGCAGCCACCTGCGTCAACGCCCGACGCTCCGACGGGCGCCGGTCACCGAGATGACGCCGAGGTGACGCCGGAAGTGTCGTCCGGCTGACTGTTCTCGGCGCGAGGACGAAGCAGGATTCACGTCGTCAAGGCAACCGATCCCGCCGAACCACCGGAACAGGAGCCCAGCATGGCGCCCATCGACCCCCGCAAGAACGTCCCGATCTCCGACCCGCGCCTGAGCAGCGGCGAGGACGTCGAGGGCCACCGCTTCCTCGCCCGGCTCGACACCGACGAGGCGCAGGAGGGCGACGTCGAGGCCCACCGGTTCCTCGCCCGCCTCGACACCGACGAGGCGCAGGACGACGACGTCGAGGCCCACCGGTTCCTCGCCGTCCTCGACACCAAGGACGGGCAGACCGAGGGTGAGGGCGAGCCGCCGCTGCGCTCCCTCTGACCGGGTCGACATCAGGGTCGACCCGCCCTGCACGACCGGCCGACGGGCCCGCCCTCGACGAGGGGGCGGGCCCGTCGCTGCGTCCGGCCCGGCTCAGCCGGACCAGCGTGCCAGCCGCACCGTCATCGCCGCGTCCACCGAGGTCCTGGCACCGGGCACGAGCGCCGCACGCAGCGCCTGCGCCGAGACCCGGCGCACCGCGCACTCCTGCGTCGCGACGACCGTCGCCGTCCGGGGCCGGCTGTGCAGCACGCCGATCTCCCCGACGAGGTCCGGTCCGTCGACGGTCGTGACCACGGCCCCGTCGGCCGTGCGCACCTCGAGGGAACCGGACAGGACGACCCACGCCTCGTGCGCCACCTCGCCCGCCTCGACGAGGTGGGTGCCCGCCGGGACGGTGCGGACCGGTCCGGCGTCCCGGGCCAGCGCCTCCACCGAGGCCGGGGCCAGCCCCGACAGAGCCGGCAGGTCGCGCAGCAGTGCGGCGACGTCGGCGTCCGGCGGTGCGACCGGGCGCGCGCCCCGGTCGAGGAGCACCCCGAGGCTGAGCACGGCGACGACGACGCCGGACCCGATGACCGCGGGCCGGAGCCCGACCGTGGCGACGAGGACGGGCGCGAGGAGGTTGCCGGCGACCAGGGCGGCGAAGGACAGGGACGCGAGCAGCCCGTCGACGCGGGCGATCTGGTCCGGCGCCGCCGCTCGCTGCAGCGCCGTCATCCCGCACACCTCCTGGACGAACGCGGCGACGCCCTGGCCGACGAGCAGCGCGTAGGCGACCGCGGGGACCGTCGTCGTCCCGACGAGCGCCAGGGTGAGCCCGAAGCCGACTCCCGACACGACCATCCACGTCCCCAGCTGCGAGCCCGACGCCAGTCGGGCACCGAGCCCGACGGCGAGCACCCCGCCGAGGCCCAGGCTCGCGTTGAGCCACCCCAGGCCCTCGGCGCCCGTGCCGAGCAGGTCCCGGCTCACCAGCGGCAGGAGCACCAGCTGGACGCCGTACAGCGCCATGAGCACCACGGACAGCACGGTCGTCACCCGCAGCAGCGGCACCCGGACCAGCACCCGGAACCCCGTGACGAACGCCGACCCGAACGACTCGCGTGGCGCCGGCGGGACCGACCCCCCGGCGGAGCCTTCGCCGTCGTCGACATTGGGCCCCGTCCCGGTCGCCGTCCCCGTCGCGGCCGGGCGGCGTCGTGGACGCACCCCGCCGATGAGGGCCGCCGACAGCAGGAAGGTCAGCCCGTTCACGGCGAACGGCAGCGCGTCGAGGCCCCCGAGCAGCGCGAGCGCCGCGAGCAGCGGGCCGAGGACGATCGCCGCGTAGCTCGCCGCCGAGATCACCGCGTTCGCCGCGCCGAGCCGGTCCTCGTCGACCACCTCGGGCAGCAACGCGGCGAAGGCCGACGCGAAGGGCGTCCCCAGCGTCGCGGCCAGCAGCGCGACGAGGACCAGCACCGCGACCGGCGCCGAGAGCGCGACGGCGACCGTCGCGACCACCATGACGGCGAACCGCGCCAGGTCGGTGAGCACCATGAGCCGGCGCCGGTCCATCCGGTCGGCGAGCACCCCCGCGAACGGCGTGAGCACCGCCTGCGGACTCGCCTGGGCGACGATCGTCGCCGCGACCCACGCCGCGGACCCCGTGCGCTCGAGCACGACCGCGACCAGCGCCGTGTTGTAGAAGACGTCCCCGACCCGTGAGGCCGAGAAGGCACCCAGGAGCCGACGCAGCGCCGGTGTCCGAGCGACCTGCCAGACCGCCCCGCCCTCGCTCGACATGCCGGACATTGGAGCACAGGACGACCCGGTGATCACGGCAGTGCACGAGATGAGCTCACCATCCGCTCGCTCCGGCCGCCCCGACGCCGTGCCCGGTGCTCGGGCCGGAGGCGGCCGGAGCCGTTCTCGCCGTGGGCGACGAGGGCCGGCACCGCGTCACCCGGGCGGCCGGCGAACCTCCCGGACCGCCTCGAACGTGAACCAGGCCCGGGCGGCGAGCTGGAGCTGGAAGCGGGTGTCCGGGTCCGAGAGGTCGTGCCCGGACAGCTCCCGGATCCGGCTCAGCCGGTAGCGGACCGTGCTGCGTCCCACGCCGAGGGCCGCCGCCGTCGCGTCGTAGTTGCCCCCGGCGTCGAGGAACCTCGACAGGGTGGTCACGAGGTCGGCCCCGCGGCGGGCGTCGTAGTCGAGCAGCGTCCCGAGCCGGCTGCGGACGAAGACGTCGACGCCCGCCGGGTCCGCGACGTCGGACAGGAGCTGGTAGACCCCGAGGTCGTCGTAGAGCGTGACGGGAGAAGGGAACCCGCCCGTCTCGGCCAGCCGCAGCGCGAGCCGGGCCTCCTTGTACGACCGGGGGTAGTCCTCCGGGGCCTCGCACCGCCCGCCGACCCCGATGCGGCAGCCACGACCGGCGCCCGTCCCCGCGAGCACCGCGGCGAGCGCCTCCCACGGCGGCTGCCGGGCCGGGCGCCGGCTCGCCGGCTCCCGGCGCGCGAGGGGGTCCGCGACGACGAGGACGACGGTGTCGGCCCGCTGCATGAACAGCGGCCGCCCGGCACCGGTGTCGCCCCCCACGCGGACGACGCGCAGGAGGGCGTCGTCCACACCGTCGTCCCCCGTCCGGCCGCGGACCACGAGGACCCGGTGGTCGTGCGACAGGTCGTGTCCCAGGGCGTGCGCCCTCCGGACGGCGCCGGCGGGGTCGGTGCCCGCCAGCAGCT
>JBQGCR010000349.1:0-5154 GCA_052038585.1 Kineosporiaceae bacterium | reverse complement strand
ACGTCGGCCCGGCGCGCCCCGTCGGGCAGCGGCACGCCGTCGTCGTCCGCCGGGGCGTCCGGCGGTCGGTCGCCCGGGGCGTCGAGGACGGGCACGACGTCGTGCGCGGCGGCGAGCCGGGCGACGACGGCCCGGCCCAGCGGACCGCCCGCGCCGACGACGGCCACGCGGCGGGGCACCGGCACCGTGCGCCGTGAGCGAACGCCGTCGTCCCGGTCCGCCATGGGCGCGTCCTCCTCGCTAGCGTGGGCACGGAGCGCACGTGCCGGACGTTGTGCGGGCCGACGGCGGTGCCGCCGGTCTCGACCGGGCGCCGCAGGGCACCCGGCCCCGGCAATCTTTTCACCGCCCGCCGCCCCGGCACGGAGAGGACCGACATGAGCGACGCCGACCGCCGCGACGAGACCCCCGACGGCGGGGGCGACCCGCTCGGCGACATGCTGCGCAACCTGTTCGGCGGCCAGCTGCCGGACGACCTGTTCGGCGGCGCGCCGGGCTCGCGGCCGACCATCGGCTTCACGCCGAACCCCGGCACGCCCGGGGCCCTGCCCGAGGGCCTGGCCAACCTGCCGGGGATGCCCAAGGACGCCGCGGGCCTGCAGGCGATGTTCGCCCAGGTCCAGCAGCTGCTCGCCGGGGCGGGCGACGACCCCGTGAACTGGACGCTCGCGCACGACGTCGCGCGGCAGACCGCGTCCGCCGACGGCGACCCCACCGTCGGCGAGGCCGCCCAGCGCCAGGTCGCGGAGGCGCTGCGGACCGCGGACCTCTGGCTGGACCGGGCGACGGGCCTGACGTCGGCGACCGCCCGGACGCAGGCCTGGAGCCGCGCGGAGTGGGTCGAGGCGACGATGCCCGTGTGGAAGGGCGTCGTCACCCCGATCGCGACGAGCGTCGGCGAGGCCGTCGCCCAGGCGATGTCGTCGCAGGCGCCGCCGGAGATGGCCCCGATGCTCGCGGGCGTGCTGCCGATGATGCGCAAGATGGGCGGGGCGTTCTTCGGCGCCCAGATCGGCCAGGCGCTCGGCGCGCTGTCCCGCGAGGTGGTCGGCGGCGGCGACGTCGGCCTGCCGCTGCTCGCCGCCGGCCAGGCCGCCCTGCTGCCCGCGAACGTCGCCTCCTTCGGCGAGGGGCTCGGGCTGCCCGAGGACGAGGTGCGCCTCTACCTCGCGCTGCGGGAGGCCGCGCACGCCCGGCTCGTCGCCGGGGTGCCGTGGCTGCGGTCCCACCTGCTCGCGGCGGTCGAGGAGTACGCCCGCGGCATCGCCATCGACACCGACCGCATCGAGTCCGCGGTCCGCGAGATCGACCCGAGTGACCCGCAGGCGCTCCAGGACGCGCTCGGCAGCGGGCTCTTCGAGCCCGAGCGCACCCCGGCGCAGCAGGCGGCGCTCGACCGGCTCGAGACGGCGCTCGCGCTCGTCGAGGGCTGGGTCGACGACGTCGTCGGGCAGGCGGCCGCCGGCACCCTGCCGCACGCGGAGGCGCTGCGGGAGACCGTGACCCGGCGCCGCGCGGCGGGCGGGCCGGCCGAGCACACCTTCGCCGCCCTCGTCGGGCTCGAGCTGCGCCCGCGCCGGCTGCGCGAGGCCGCGGCGGTGTGGGCGGCGCTGCGCGAGGCGCGCGGCGTCGAGGGCCGCGACGCCCTGTGGTCGCACCCGGACCTCGTGCCGGGCGTCGAGGCGTTCGGCGACCCCGTCGGCTTCGCGAGCGACCCCGAGCACCACGAGGCCGACGACTTCGACGTCGCGCTCGCGCAGATGCTCGACGACGAGGCCGGCGACCAGGCCGGCGACCAGGCCGGCGACCAGGCCGGCGACCAGGCCGGCGACGAGGGGGACGGCGGCGGGCCGCGCCCGTGACGTCGTCCGCCCCGGCCGGTCCGCGCTGGACGCCGGACGAGGCGCTCGTCGCCGACGTCCGGCACGCCCTCGCCCGGGCCCCGCACGACACCCCGGAGGCCCGGTTCGAGGCGTGGGCCTGGCGGGCGCTGCTCGACGAGGACGGCCCGGCGCTGCTCACCCGGCACGCGGCGCCGAGCCACGTCACGGCCTCCGGCGTCGTCCTGTCCCCCGACGGCGCGTCCGCGCTGCTCGTCCTGCACCGGCGGCTGCGGCTGTGGGTGCAGCCGGGCGGCCACCTCGAGGAGGGCGACCGCAGCGTCGCCGGCGCCGCCGCCCGCGAGGTCCTCGAGGAGACCGGGCTGCGCGGGCAGGTGCGCGGCGACCCGATCGCGCTCTCGCGCCACCGGGCGCCGTGCCGCCCGGACGTCGTCGACTGGCACCTCGACGTCCAGCACCTCGTCGTCGCCGACCCCGCCGACCCGGTCGTCAGCGAGGAGAGCCTCGACGTGCGCTGGTTCCCCGTCGACAGCCTGCCGGGCGACCTCGCCGACGGGGTGGCGGGCAACGTCGTCGCCGCGCTCGCGGCGCTGCGCGGCTGAGGGCCTAGGTGTCGGTGTCCGGCGCCTCGACGCCGGCGAGCTCGCGGGCGGCGGAGAAGCCGTCGAGGAAGCCGCGGGCGCGCTCGGTGCGCGGGTAGGTCTCGAGCAGCGCCCAGAACTCGCGGCCGTGGCCGTCGACGAGCAGGTGCGCGAGCTCGTGGAGGATGACGTAGTCGATGACCCACGCAGGCATCCCCTGGAGCCGGTCGCTGAGCCGGATCGTCGCGTCGGCCGGGGTGCACGAGCCCCAGCGGTGGTTCTGCTGGTGCGACCACGCGATGCTCTCCGGGACCGCGCGGCCGCCGAGGTAGCGACGGGACAGCTCGAGCGCCCGCTCCATGAGCTCGGTGTCCGCCGGGCGCCGGCGGCGCTCCTGCGCCCCGAGCCGCTCGAGCATCCGGGCCACCCACTCGCGCTCCTGCGCCTTGGTGAAGCGGGCCGGGATGAGGACGACGGTGCGCCCGGACTGCCGGTACGCCGTCACGGTCCGGCGCCGGCGGCGGCTGCGGCGCACCTCGACGTCGTCGGGGCGCAGGTCCGCCGGCACCGGCTCGGGCCCTGCCGCGTCCGGCGCCAGGGCCTGCGCAGCGGGCTCCGGGCGGCGCACGGCGTCCACGGTCGAACGGTAACGCCTCGGCGGGCCGCAGCGGCGGACCGACTTTCTCTTCTCCACACCCGGTGGACACCGTCCGTGCTGGTCACGCGCTCGTCCCGCGGTGCGGCCGGGGCCCGTGCACAGCCGTGTCGACAGCCTTCCCACAGCTTCGGCGGCGTGTTCCCCAGGACGTCCACAGCGTTGTCCACAGGTGTGGAACGTCTGACGTTGACGCGTGCCACCGATCTTCCTACGGTGGGGCCAGGCCCCGGGATCCGGGCCGGCGCGACGCTGGGGAAGGTGCCGCGGACGGTCGGGACCCGGGGCCCTTCAGCGTCCGGCAGCATCTCCTTCAGCGTCCGGTGAACTCCGGCGGCCGCTTCTCGCGCTGCGCCGTCAGCCCCTCCTGGAGGTCCTGCGTCGCGAGGGTCACCCCCTGCGCGAGCGCCTCCCACTCCAGCGCCGCCTCGAAGGACGCGTGCCCGCCTCCGGCGAGCGCCGCCTTGGTGAGCCGCGTCGCGACGGGGGCGGCGGCGGCGACCGCGCGCGCCGCCTCGAGCGCCGCGGGGAGCACCTCCGCGTCGGGCAGGGCCCGGGACGCCATGCCGAGCCGGACGGCCTCCTCGCCGTCGACGAGGCGGCCGGTCAGGAGCAGGTCCCGGGCCACCGCCAGGCCCGCGACCTGCGGCAACGACCACGTCGTCAGCATGCCGGGGTGCATCCCCAGGCGGGTGAACGGGACGCCGAGCCGGGCGGTCGAGGCGACGTACCGCACGTCGCAGGCCAGCGCGAGGGCCAGTCCCGCGCCGATCGCGGCGCCGTTGACCGCCGCGACCGTCGGCACCTCGAGCCTGCCCACCTCGAGCCACGCGCGGTAGAACCGCGCCATCCGGCGGCGCAGCCGGTCGACCGGCGCGTCGCCCTCCGCACCGATCCACGACAGGTCGCCTCCGCTGCAGAACGCGGTCCCCGCGCCGGTGACGACGACGCACCGGACGTCGTCGTCCTGCGCGAGCGCCGCGAGCACGCGCTGCCACGAGTCGGTCATCGCGTCGGACATCATGTTCCGCCGCGCCGGCAGGTCGAGGGTGAGGACGACGAGGCCGTCGTCGTCGCGCCGGACGCGCAGGTCGGGGTACGTCTGCTGCCACCACATGCCCGCGAACCTAGCCAGGGCCGCGGCCCCCGGCACGGCGCTGCGGCGTGACCGCGGTCACCCCGGGGCCCGGTCGCCGCCGTCACGGTCCGTGACGAGGCGACGGCGGTGCGACGCGCCGCCGTGCGCGCCTGCGGATGAGCACGCGTCGTGCTCGGCTAGGGTGGCCTCGATCGAGGGTCGCCGCACCGCAGGCGTCCCGGCCGCGGGAACGCTGCGCGACCGTCGCAGGACCGCCCGGGCGGCAGACCCACCCCACGAGCCACGGCAAGGAGCCCGACATGGCAGACGAGACCTACAGCGGTGAGTTCTACTGCGTGAAGTGCAAGGAGAAGCGCCAGGCGGAGGGCAAGGTCGTCGAGACGAACGGCCGCCGCATGGCCAAGGGCCAGTGCCCGGTGTGCGGGACGAACCTCAACCGCATCCTCGGCAAGGCCTGATCCCGCAGCACGAGCAGTCCCCGGCGTGAGAGCGCCGGCGTGAGGGCGGTCCCGTCGCGGGGCCGCCCTCACGCGCGTCCGGGCTCCTGTGGACAGAGGCCGCCGGCGCGCGGCCCTGTGGACGACGGACCGGCCCGAGGTCGCCGACGTGCCACGCTCGTCCCGGACGGGACGACGCGGCCGCACCGGCGGCCGGGCGAGGAGGCAGCGTGCGTGTGCGGCTCCAGCCGGGCCTGCGCCGGGTCTGGCGCGGTCCGGGCACGGTGCAGCTCGGCCTCAACCCCGGCCGGGCCACGGTGCTCGACGGGCTCACCGCCGACGACGCGGGCCTGCTCGACCGGCTCGGCGCCGGGGTGGACCTCGACGGCCCGGACACCGCGGACGCCCCGGCCGGGGGCCGGGCGCGCCGCGAGGAGCTCGTCGGCCTCATCGCCGCCTCCGGCCTCCTCGTGACCCGCCCGGCCGGCCGGTCGCTGCTGTCCC
Organism: Kineosporiaceae bacterium; assembly: GCA_052038585.1. Lineage (GTDB taxonomy): Bacteria > Actinomycetota > Actinomycetes > Actinomycetales > Kineosporiaceae > JBQGCR01. The sequence continues at coordinate 37 of JBQGCR010000349.1, read as the reverse complement.
GCCTCGGCGGCGCGCGGTCGCGGCTGGCCGGCGACGC
>JBQGCR010000348.1:0-1681 GCA_052038585.1 Kineosporiaceae bacterium | reverse complement strand
GCCGTGTTGACGAGGTGCTCGCGGACCTCGGGGGCGGCGAGGACGGCCCCGCCCTGGGCGGCGAGCGACTTCGAGAGGGTCGTCGTGACGACGACGTGCTCGGCGCCCATCGACCCCGAGGCCGCCACGAGCCCGGCGCCGCCCGGGCCGACGACCCCGAGCGCGTGGGCCTCGTCGATGACGAGCAGGGCGCCGGCCTCGGCCGTCAGCGCGACGAGGTCCTCGACGGGCGCGGCGTCGCCGAGCACGGAGTAGACCGACTCCGCGACGACGACCGCGCGCGGGGTGTCGCGGCGGGCCAGCAGCTCGGCGACGTGCTCGAGGTCGTTGTGCCGCGAGATCGTCACGGCGGCCCGGGCGAGGCGGCAGCCGTCGATGAGCGAGGCGTGGGCGTGCTCGTCGCTGACGACGAGGGTGCCGGCGTCGGCGAGGGTCGTGAGGACCGAGAGGTTGGCCGCGTAGCCGCTGGAGAGGACGAGGGCCGAGGGGGCGCCCGTCGTGGCGGCGAGGGCGGACTCGAGCTCCTCGTGGACGTCGAGCGTGCCCGTGACGAGCCGGGAGGCGCCGGCCCCGGTGCCGTAGGTCTCGACGGCCGCGACGGCCCCGGCGACGACGGCGGGGTGGTGCCGCAGGCCGAGGTAGTCGTTGCCCGCGAGGTCGAGGACGTCGCGCGCCTTGGTCGTCACGAGACGCCGGGTCAGCCCCACGGCGTCGCGGGCCGCGGCGGCGTCCCTGATCCAGTCCAGCGGGCTGCTCATCCCTCGATCCTGCCATGCCGGGTCGTCGGCACTTGTGACAAGTCCTTGACACAAGTGCCGCGAACGGCCATCCTCCTTGTGTCAAGCATCCGGTACAAGCAGAGGAGACGGCCGTGCTCGTCAGCATCCTCGTCCTGCCGCTCGCGGTCGTCGCCTTCGGTGTCGCCCTGGCGCGTCGCCACGTCGTCACCGTCGGGGTGAACGAGCACGCCGAGGTGGTCCGCATCGCCGACCGCACCCGCGGATGGCGGCTCGTCGGCCTCGCCCTGGGGCTCGTCGCCGGGGGGCTGCTCCTCGTCCTCGGGCAGCGGGCCGACGCGCTCGGCCGGCTGACCGCCCTCGCCCCGGCCGCCGTCGGCGCCGGGGTTCTGCTCGGCACCGTCGTCGGCGAGCTGACCGCACGCCCCTCGGTCGGGGTCCGCCGCACAGCGGTCGTCGAGTCACGGACCGTGCGCTCGGTGCTGCCGCGGGGGCGGGCGACCCTCCTCGCGCTCGCCACCGTGGCGCTCGGCGGGGTCCTCGCCGCCGGCGCCGCCTGGGGCTCGCCGGACGACCTCGGCCGGGCGGGCCGCTCTCTCTCCGAGCGGTGCACGCTCCTCGTCGACGGGGTCGCGACGGAGGTGGCGGGCTCGCGCGGGCCGTGGCCGGGGTCGTTCTACGCCCTGCCGCTCGCCGCGACGTCCGTGGTCCTCGCCCTGCTCACCGGGCTGGCGCTGCGGGCGGTCGTCCGTCGGCCCCGACCCGACCCGCGCGGCCTCGGCCTGGACTCGGTGCTGCGCCGGTGGTCGGCCGGCACGGTGCTCACCGCCGCGCTCTTCGCGGTGCTCGGCACCCTCGGGCCCGTCGCCTCGCTCATGGTCGCGCCGCTCGCCGACCTCGACTGCGGCACCCCGGCCCAGGCCGTCGGTCGCTGGGTCGTCACG
>JBQGCR010000347.1:0-5720 GCA_052038585.1 Kineosporiaceae bacterium | reverse complement strand
TCGCCGGTGCTGCGCGAGCTCGTCGAGCGCAGCATCGCCGTCAAGGCCGACGTCGTGACGCGCGACCTCAAGGAGTCCTCGCTGCGCGAGATCCTCAACTACGGGCACACGTTCGCCCACGCGGTCGAGCTCGTCGAGCGGTACGAGTGGCGGCACGGCGCGGCGGTCAGCGTCGGGATGGTCTACGCCGCCGAGCTCGGCCGCCTCGCCGGCCGCACCCCGGAGGCCCTCGTCGACCGGCACCGCAGCGTCCTCGGGTCGCTCGGGCTGCCGACGACGTACCGCGGGGACCGCTGGGACCAGCTCCTCGTCGCCATGCGGCGGGACAAGAAGACCCGGGCCGACCTGCTGCGCTTCGTCGTCCTCGAGGACGTCGGCCGGGTCGTGAGACTCGAAGGCCCCGACCCGCAGCTGCTGGTCGGGGCCTACGGAGAGGTGTCCTCCTGAGCGGTGCGCCCTAGCGGTCGGCGACCGCCGGGACGTTCTGGCTGATCCACGTGAACATCCCGCGGACGTCGCCGTAGGTGCCCGGGAAGGCCCGCTCGCCGCAGCCGACGCCGTTGCTCACGATGCCGACCTGGCGCCGGCCGGCGCCGGTGCGCACCCAGAGCGGCCCGCCGGCGTCGCCGTCGCAGGCGTCCCGCTTCCCCACGCCGAGCCAGCCGGCGCACAGCGTGCTGCCCGGCTTGATCTCGGGGTAGATCTGCTTGCAGCGGGTGTCGCCGAGCACGGGCACCTTCGTCTCGCGCAGGTGGCGCGCGAAGTCGCCGGTGCCGAAGGCCTTCGCGCCCCAGCCGACGACGGTGCCGACGCTGCCGATCCGCCACGTGCCGTCGTCCTGCGGCCGCGCGAGCCGGGCGTACGGCCCGGGCAGGTCGCGCGAGAGGTGGAGCAGCGCGGCGTCGTACCGGGCCGCGTCCCACTCGTCGCGCCACTCGTACCGCGGGTTGACGACGATGCGGTCGACGCGCACCTTCGCCTCCGGCCCGATGGAGCGCAGCATCGACCGGCCGGCGGCGACCCGGATGCTGCCCGGCCGCGCCACGGTGCCCGGCGTCTCGCCCTTGACGACGCACCGGGCCGAGGTGAGCACCCAGTCCTTCGCGACGAGGGTGCCGGCGCAGAACTGCGCGAGCCAGGGGTCGGGCTCGCCGGCGCGCAGCAGCGCGACCTGCATCGGCCACGCGTCGGGATCGCTCAGCGTGCCGCCGACGATCCGTGCGACGGGCGGCTGCCCGTCGGTCCCGGTCGCGGCCTGCGCCGTGCCGGGGAGGCCGACCGCCGCCGCGAGGGCGACGAGACCGGCCGCGAACGCCGTGCGCGGGGAGCGCACCGACGCCGTCAGACCCATGTGGTTCCTCCTTGACGGGGCACGGCCGGACCAGGGGCGGCGCGGCCGTGGGCGGGGGCAGTCTGCCACCTAGAGATCCACTCCGAGGTCAAGATCGTCGAGGTGCTCGAAAACCCGCCGGACGAGCACGGAGGAAGTGCGTGAAGCGGACAGCGGCGGGATCTCGTCCCGGGCGAACCAGCCGAGCTCCGGGGTCTCCGCGGACGGCGTGGGCGTCCCGCCGGCGAGCCGGCAGGCGACGACCGCCTTGAGGGTGTGGTGGAGCATCGGCGGGTGGCCCCACCGCTCGCGGTCGTAGACCCCGAGCAGACGGTCGACGACGACGTCGTAGCCGGTCTCCTCGTGCACCTCGCGGACCGCGCCCTCCGCGAGCGACTGCCCCGGGTCCGCCCAGCCGCCGGGCAGCGACCAGCGACCGTCCGAGCTCTCCCGGACCAGGAGCAGCCGGCCGTCGGCGTCCGGCACCGCGGCCCGCACGTCGAGCTTGGGCGTGAGGTAGCCCTCGTCGGCGAGGACCGCCGCCCGCACCGCGTCCGGCGGGCCGTCGACGACGTCGGCGGCCACGTCGGCGGCGAGATCGCGCAGCCGCTCGAAACGGTTGCGGTCGAACGGGTCCCGCGTGTAGGTCAGCCCCTCCTGGGCGATGGACTGCAGGGCCCGGACGCGCTCGAGCCAGACCTGGGCGGAGCTCGTCATGCCCCGACCCTAGGTGCGTCCGCTGATCCCTCGCGCCGATACGCTGACATCCGTGAGCGGCGGCCGGGTGTGGGTGGACGGGCTCGACGGCCGGGCGCCCGTCCTCGCCGTCGCGGTGACCGACCGCGCCGAGGTCGCCGGGGTCGCGCGCCGTGCCGCGGCGGCCGGTGCCGGCGCGGTCGAGCTGCGGGTCGAGGCGCTCCTGCTCCCCGGGGCGGACGTCGCGGACGACGCCGCCGACCTGGCCCGCACGGCGGCCGGCGACCCGCCCGACGCGCTGCCCGTCGTCGTCACCGTCCGCTCCCGCGCGGAGGGTGGCGTGGGCGACCTGTCCGACGCCGACCGGCTCGCCGCCTACACCGCGGCGCTGCCGTGGGCCACGGCGGTGGACGTCGACGTCCGGTCGGCGAGCGCCGCCGAGGTGGTCGCCCGGGCGCACGCGGCCGACGTCGCCGTCCTCGTCTCGATCCACGACTACGCGGCGACGCCGCCCGCCGCCGACCTGCTCGCCGTCTGCGACCGCGCCCGCGCCCTCGGCGCCGACGTCGTCAAGATCTCCACGGCGGCCACGGGGCCGGACGACGTCCGCACCCTCGCCGCGGTCTGCCTCGCGCTGGCCGGCACGACGCCGTTCTGCGTCATGGCCATGGGGCCGCAGGGGACCGCGAGCCGGGTCGCGTTCCCCGCCCTCGGGTCGAGCGTCGCGTACACCTTCCTCGGGGCCCCGTCGGCCCCCGGCCAGCTCGACTGCGCGACGATGCACGACCTGCTCGCCCGGCTCTACCCGGCGTACGCGGCCCGCGCCGGGCGCTGACGCCGCACGGCGCGTCCGGGCCGGGCGGGTAGCATGGGCCCTCGGCGCAGCGTGCTCCCGCACCGCGCCGCACCCCCCGACCCCGACCGAAGCGGGCGCCGACGCGCCCTGACGACGCAGAAGGCGAATCCCTCGTGGCGACGACGAACGACCTGAAGAACGGCCTCGTGCTCAACCTGGACGGCCAGCTGTGGGCCGTCGTCGAGTTCCAGCACGTCAAGCCCGGCAAGGGCGGTGCGTTCGTCCGGACGAAGCTCAAGAACGTCCTGTCCGGCAAGGTCGTCGACCGGACGTTCAACGCCGGCACGAAGGTCGAGACGGCCACCGTCGACAAGCGCGACATGCAGTACCTGTACAAGGACGGCACGGACTTCGTCTTCATGGACTCCGACACGTACGACCAGCTCCACGTGCCGGCCGAGACGGTCGGTGACGGCGCGAACTTCCTCCTGGAGAACGCCGAGGTCATCGTCGCGGTCCACGAGGGCACCCCGCTGTACGTCGAGCTCCCGACGTCCGTCGTCCTCGAGATCACCTACACCGAGCCGGGCCTGCAGGGCGACCGCTCGACCGGCGGCACGAAGCCCGCGACGGTCGAGACCGGCTACGAGATCGCGGTCCCGCTGTTCCTCGAGACCGGCACGAAGGTCAAGGTGGACACCCGCACCGGGGACTACCTCGGCCGCGTGAACGACTGACCGTGGGCGCCCGGACGAAGGCCCGCACGCGCGCGCTCGAGGTGCTCTTCGAGGCCGACCAGCGCGGGCTGCCGCCGATGGACGTCCTGCGCAGCCGGCTCGCCGGGTCCGACGGCCCGCCGGTGCCGGAGTACTCGGTGGAGATCGTCGAGGGCGTCCTGGCGCACCGGGACCGGATCGACGAGCTCCTCGAGACGTACAGCCACGGCTGGACCGTCGAGCGGATGCCCGGGGTGGACCGCGCGCTGCTGCGCCTGTCGGCCTGGGAGCTGCTGTTCAACGACGACGTGCCGGACGCCGTGACGATCGACGAGGCCGTCGAGATCGCGCGGACGCTGTCGACCGACGAGTCGCCGGCCTTCGTCAACGGCCTCCTGGCGAGGCTGCTGGAGATCAAGCCGACCGTCGCCCCCTGACCGGGACGACGACCGCCCGCCCCGGGACGGGACGGGCGGGCCGTGCGTGCGTCAGTCCTCGGAGGCGACGGCGCGCCGGGCGTCGGCGTTGAGGACGCCCCAGGCGATGAGCTGCTCGGCGAGGACCGCCGGCGGCACGTCGTAGATGACGGCGAGGGTGCGCAGGTCGTCCGTGCGGATCGAGAGCACCTTGCCGTTGTAGTCGCCGCGCTGCCCCTGGATCGTCGCGGCGTAGCGGGCGAGCGGGCCGGCCTTCTCCGCCGGCACGGACTGCAGCCGCTCGAGGTCGAGGACGAGCTTCGGCGGCGGCTCGCTGGAGCCGGTCGGAGCGGCGTCGGGGAGCAGCGCCTGCACGGGCACGCCGTAGAAGTCGGCGAGCTCGGCGAGACGCTGGACGGTCACGGCGCGGTCGCCCCGCTCGTAGGAGCCGACGACGACCGCCTTCCAGCGGCCCTCGCTCTTCTCCTCGACGCCGTGCAGGGACAGACCCTGCTGGGTGCGGATCGCGCGCAGTCGAGCACCCAGTGCCCGTGCGTAGTCGGAGGCCATGCGGCGATGGTTACGGAGCGTGACACCCCCCGTCAAGCGGGATCGCCGAAATCGTCGTCACGTGGCGCAGCGGGTTCCCCCGACCGGACCAGGACGGACGGCGCCGCCCGGTCGCCTGCGGACGGTGGCGGGACCGGTCACTGATAGCCTGACGACGGCGCACGGGCCCGGGGGACCGGGCCGGTCCGCCGACCGACGAGCCACCTTTAACGACCCGTCCCGTGAGGCGGGGAAGGAGGTCGACGGCGTGAGCTCAGCGCGCCCCGAACCCGACGACACCGTCGAGGCCCCCGATCCCGGGGCGGCCTCCGGCAGCGTCTCCCGCACCGTCCTCGAGACCGGCGACGTGCGTCGCGCCCTGACCCGCATCGCGCACGAGGTGCTCGAGCGCAACAAGGGCGCCGCAGGCCTCGTCGTCCTCGGCATCCCGACACGCGGAGTCACCCTGGCCGACCGGCTCGCCCGGCGTCTGCAGGAGATCGAGGCGACCGCCGTCCCGGTCGGCTCCCTCGACGTGACGATGTACCGCGACGACCTGCGCCGCCAGCCGACGCGCACCCTCGCGGTGACCCGGGTGCCGGACGGCGGGATCGACGACAAGGTCGTCGTGCTCGTCGACGACGTCCTCTACTCCGGCCGCACGATCCGCGCCGCGCTCGACGCGCTGTCCGACCTCGGCCGGCCGCGCGCGGTGCGCCTCGCGGTCCTCGTCGACCGCGGGCACCGCGACCTGCCGATCCGCGCCGACCACGTCGGCAAGAACCTGCCCACCGCGCACACCGAACGGGTGCGCGTGCTGCTCGAGGAGACCGACGGCCGCGACGCCGTCGTCATCGACAACCCGGTCACGCAGGGGGCCTCCTGATGCGTCACCTGCTCTCCGCGGCCGACCTCGACCGGGACGCCGCCGTCGAGGTGCTCGACGTCGCCGCGCAGATGGCCGCCACGCAGCAGCGCGAGATCAAGAAGCTGCCGACGCTGCGCGGTCGCACGGTCGTCAACCTCTTCTTCGAGGACTCGACCCGCACCCGGATCTCCTTCGAGGCGGCCGCCAAGCGGCTGTCCGCCGACGTCATCAACTTCTCCGCCAAGGGCTCGAGCGTCTCCAAGGGCGAGAGCCTCAAGGACACCGCGCTGACGCTGGAGGCCATGGGGGCCGACGCCGTCGTCGTCCGGCACCCCGCCTCCGGGGCCCC
>JBQGCR010000346.1:0-7277 GCA_052038585.1 Kineosporiaceae bacterium | reverse complement strand
CGCGCGCAGAAGAGGTCACGCAGCGACGCTACGACCGGGCGCGACGGCCCGCAGGGCGAGCGTCGGCGGCTCGGAGCGCGCACTCGGCGGCTCGGAGCGCGCACTCGGTGGTCAGGAGCCGCGCAGGCCGGGGAAGTCGGTGTCGCTCCACTCCAGCGCGGGGCGCTCGTCGGACGACCCGGCCAGGGTCGTCTCCCGCTCCCGCAGCTCGACGCGGCGGATCTTCCCGGAGACCGTCTTCGGCAGCTCGGAGAACTCGACCTTGCGGACCCTCAGGTAGGGCGCGAGCTTCTCGCGGGCGTGCCGCAGGATCGACTCCGCGGTCTGCGCGGTCGGCTCGAACCCCGGCGCGAGCGAGACGTAGGCCTTCGGGACGGCGAGCCGCACCGGGTCGGGGACGGGGACGACGGCGGCCTCGAGCACGGCCGGGTGCTCGACGAGGACGCTCTCGAGCTCGAACGGGCTGATCTTGTAGTCGCTCGCCTTGAAGACGTCGTCGGTGCGCCCGACGTACGTGATGTAGCCCTCGGCGTCCCGCGTCGCGACGTCCCCGGTGTGGTAGAAGCCGCCGGCCATCGCCTCGGCGTTGCGCTCGGGGTCGCCGGCGTACCCGGTCATGAGGTTGACCGGACGCCTGGACAGGTCGAGGCAGATCTCGCCCTCCTCGCCCGGCCGACCGGTGAGCGGGTCGACGAGGACGACGGGGACACCGGGCAGCGGCCGTCCCATCGACCCCGGCTTGACGACGCTGCCGGGCGTGTTCCCCACCGCCGCAGTCGTCTCCGTCTGGCCGAAGCCGTCGCGGATGGTCAGGCCCCACGCCGCGCGGACCTGCTCGATGACCTCCGGGTTGAGCGGCTCGCCGGCGGCGAGGACCTCGCGCAGCCCGCCCGGGCCACCGGACAGGTCGGCCTTGATGAGCATGCGCCACACCGTCGGCGGGGCGCAGAACGTCGTCACGCCGGCCTCGCGCATGACGCCGAGCACCGCGGCCGGGTCGAAGCGCGCGTAGTTGTGCACGAAGACCGTCGCCTCGGCGATGAACGGCGCGAAGAAGCACGACCACGCGTGCTTGGCCCAGCCGGGGGAGGAGATGTTGAGGTGGACGTCGCCGGGCCGCAGCCCGATCCAGTACATCGTCGTCAGGTGGCCGACCGGGTAGGAGACCTGCGTGTGCTCGACGAGCTTGGGCCGGCTCGTCGTCCCGGACGTGAAGTAGACGAGCAGCGGGTCCCCGGCATCCGTGCCGGGGTGGGGGAACGGGGCGTCGCCGGCGGCCGCGGACGCCGCGTAGTCGGCCCAGCCCGCCGGCGCCGCGCCGCCGGCCCCGACGACGATCCGCCCGTACTCGCCTGCGAGGGTGTCGAACTTGCCGGTGTCGGCGAGGTTGGCGACGACGTGCCGGGCGCCGCCGCGACCGATCCGGTCGGCGAGGTCGGCGGGGCCGAGCGCCGTCGTCGTCGGCATGATGACGGCGCCGAGCTTCATGACCGCGAGCATGGACTCCCACAGCTCGACCTGGTTGCCGAGCATGAGGACGACCCGGTCGCCGCGCGAGACGCCCTGCGCCGCGAACCAGTGCGCCACCTGGTCGCTGCGCCGCGCGAGCGCGTCGTACGTCACCCGCGTCTGCGTGCCGTCGGCCTCGACGAGGTGCAGCGCGAGCCGGTCGCTGCCGCGGGCGACGGCGTCGAACCAGTCGACGGCCCAGTTGAACTCGCCGGTGACCTCGGGCCAGCGGAAGCGTTCCGCCGCAGCGGCGTGGTCGCCCGCCAGCGCGAGCAGGCTGTCGCGCGCCGCACGGTACGCGGCGTGGTTCGTCGACGTCATCGTCGTCTCCTCTCGATCCCCGCCGGACATTACGGGGCGAGCCGGAGATCGGCCAGCGTCGGGGCCGTCAGCCGATCCGCGTGCCCTCGGCGAACCGCTCGCGGTACTCGTGCGGGATGAGCGGCCAGTCGGCGCGCGAGCGGAGCTGCTGGACCACCCACACGTTGCCGTCCGGGTCGCGCAGGTCGAACAGGGTGCCGCCGTCGCGCGGGTCGATCTCCTGGATCTCGCCGGCGTCCACCCCGCGGGCCACGAGCTCGTCGCGGGCCGCACGGGCGTCGGCGACGCAGAGCTGCAGCCCGCGCAGGCTGCCCGGGGCCATCTCCTGCGCGACCGGCAGGGTGGTCAGGACGATCGAGCACCCCGAGCCGCGCGGCGTGAGCTGCGCGATCCGCATCCCGGGCATCTGCGTGTCGTGGTCGAGGGCGAAGCCCATGGCGTCGCGGTAGAACCCGACGGCGCGGTCGAGGTCGCTGACCGGCACGATGACGACTTCGAGCGTCCAGTCCACGGGGTCCCTCCTGGGGGTCGGTGTGTCGCTGTGCTGACCGGCGGCGCGCCGGCAACTCATCGGGTCGGCGACTCATCGGGTCGGTGCGGCCCGGCTCAGGGCAGCAGCGGCGGCAGCCCGAGCTCGGCGACGACCGCGGCGGTGTGCTCGCCGACGGCCGGCACGGGACCGCACGCGAGGTCGCGGCCGGGCAGGCCCAGGGCCGGACGGACGACGTCGGCCGGCCCGCCCGGGGTGTTCACCTGCACCCACCGGTCGCGGTCGACGAGCTGCGGATGGCTGATGACGGCGTCGACGTCCCGCTCGCGGGCGTGGGCGATGCGCCCCTCGGCCAGGCGCCGCTCGGCCTCGGTGACGTCGAGGGCCGCGAACGCCGCGGCGACGAGGCCGTCGAGCGCCGGCCGGTTCGCCACCCGGGCCGCGACGCCGGCGAAGCGCGGGTCCGCCGCCACCGACGGGTCGCGGAGCACGCTGCGGCAGAACGACTCCCACTCGCGCTCGCTCTGCACCGACAGGACCACGCGGACGCCGTCCGCCGTCGTGAACACCCCGTACGGCGCGATCGCCGCGTGGCTCGTCCCCGCCCGCACCGGCGCGGTGCCGCCGTGCCGGGCGTAGAGCAGCGGGTAGCCCATCCACTCGACGAGGGAGTCGAACAGGCTCGCCTCGACCGCGCTGCCGCGACCCGTCCGCTCCCGCTCGTAGAGCGCGGCGAGGATGCCGGAGAAGGCGTACATCCCCGCCCCGATGTCGGCGACGGGGATCCCTGCCTTCGCCGGCTCGTCCGGCGTGCCGGTGACGGCGACGACGCCCGCCTCCGCCTGCACGAGAGCGTCGTAGGCCTTGGCGTCCCGGTACGGACCGTCGCCGCCGTAGCCGGAGACCGAGCACGTGACGAGCCGCGGGAACCGGGCCCGCAGGGTGTCCGCGCCGAGCCCGAGCCGCTCCGCGGCGCCGGGGGCGAGGTTCTGGACGAACACGTCCGCGCGCTCGACGAGGGCGAGGACGACGGCGAGGTGGTCGGCCCGCTTGAGGTCGAGCGCGACGGACTCCTTGCCGCGGTTGAGCCAGACGAAGTGGCTCGACAGCCCGTGCACCGCGCGGTCGTAGTCGCGGGCGAAGTCCCCGGCACCCGGCCGCTCGACCTTGACGACCCGGGCCCCGAGGTCGGCGAGGTGGCGCGTCGCGAGCGGGGCCGCCACGGCCTGCTCGCACGCGACGACGAGGACTCCCGTCAGCGGCAGCACGGTCCCATTGTGGCCGCCGCTACCCTGGCGGGCGTGGCGCAGACCTTCGAGTTCACCGCGGAGCTCTTCCGCTGGGAGGGCGACGCCGCCTGGCACTTCCTCGCCGGCCCGGACGACGTCACCGACGAGATCGACGAGCGCTGGGGCGCCGTCGCCGGGGGGTTCGGGGCCGTCCGCGTCGAGGTGACGATCGGGACGACGACGTGGCGGACGTCGATCTTCCCCGACAGCCGCCGGAAGTGCTACGTCCTGCCGGTGAAGAAGGCCGTCCGCACCGCCCAGGACCTCGCCGACGGGTCGAGCGCGGACGTCGCGCTCACGGTGCTGCTGTAGCGGTCCGCTCGCGGGTCCGGCGCACGACCTCGCCGTAGGTCTCGACGGTGCCCGGCTCCCAGACGCCGGTCAGGGCGACGATGACGTGCTCGACCCCGGCGTCGACGAGCGAGCGGACGCGGACGAGGTGGTCCTCGACGGTGCCCGGGTTCGTCCGGGCGCGCCACGCGGGCACGCCGCGCAGCGGGGCGTGGCGCTCGACGAGCGTCGCGAGCCCGGCGTCCGTGCGGGCCACGAGCGCCGTCGAGAGGTGGGTGACCTCGACCTCCGCCGGGTCCCGCCCGGCGTCCGCGCAGTGCCCCCGGAGCACGGCGAGCTTGTGCCGGACGGTGTCGGCGTCACCGAGGAGGTTGCACGCGTCCGCGTGCCGGGCGACGAGCCGCAGGGTGCGCCGTTCGCCGGACCCGCCGACGAGGACCGGCACCCGGCCGGCGAGGGGGCGCGGGTAGCACGTCGTGTCCGGCAGGTCGACGACGCGGCCGTGGAACGGCGGCGAGCCCGGGCCCCAGAGCAGCGGCAGCGCCTCGAGCGCGTCCTCGAGCAGGTCCAGCCGCCGCGCGGCGGGCGGGAAGTCCAGGCCGTACGCGCGGTACTCGGCCTCGAACCACCCGGCCCCGAGCCCGCACCAGGCTCGGCCGCCGGAGAGGACGTCGAGGGTCGCGACGGTCTTCGCCAGGTGCCCGAGCGACCGGTACCCCACGGCGTGGACGAGGCAGCCGAGGCGGATCCGCGAGGTGGCCGCCGCGAGGGCGCCGAGGGTCACGGCGGGCTCGAGCATGTCGTCCCAGGCCCGGCCGACCTGCGGGACCTGCCGGAAGTGGTCCATGACCCACAGCGAGTCGAAGCCCGCCTCCTCCGCGGCCCGCGCGACCCGAGGCAGGTGCTCCGCGAGACCGGCAGCGCCCCCGGGACAGTCGAACGCGGACAGGTGCAGCCCGAAGCGCACCGGTCGGGATCCTGACGAGGGCGGCGCGGACGACGGCGGCGCGGGCGACGGCGGCGCGGACGACGGCGCGCGGCCCGACCGGCCGCCTGAGCCCCGGACAGGTCGCGAGGCCATCGACGCCGGGACGACGCGCACGGGCTCCGGGGTGAGGACGTCGTCGAAACCCTCCGCCACCAGCGCGTCGCGGACCCCGCGGGCCGCCTCGAGCTGCGCCGTGAGGACGGCCGCGGGGACCCGGTGCGCGCGGGCGGCGTTGCGCCGCCGGCACTGCGCCGGCTCGGTCTCGAAGACGACGGCCACGCAGGGGACGCCGTGCGCCCGTGCGAGCGAGAGCCACGCCGCCCGGCGCCCGGCGTCCAGGCCCAGGGTGTCGACGACCGTCGTCAGCCGGCGGCGGACCCGCGCGGCGACGACGAGGTCGAGGACGGTGAAGGCGTCGGCGCTCGCCGTCAGGTCGTGCTCGCCCTCGCCGACGACGGCGCGGAGCCGGTCGGAGGAGACGACCGCGTCCGCGGCGAAGTGCTCCCCGGCCCACGTGCTCTTCCCGGACGCCGACGGGCCGACGAGGACGACGAGGGTGCCGTCGGCGAGTCTGCGCACACCGAGCACCCTGCGACCGTCAGTGCGGCGAGCGCAACCCGCCGGCGTCGAGGTGGAGCAGCGTGCCGTGCAGGACCGCGGCCTCGGGGGCGAGGAGGTTCTCCACCGCCCAGGCCAGCTCCTCGACCCGCGGCAGCCGGCCGAGCGGCACCTTGGCCTCGTACTCGGCCCAGACCTCCTCCACCGGCCGGTCGCGCTCCTGCGCGATGGACGCCGCGATCCGCCGCAGCCGCGGGGTGTCCATCGGCCCGGGGCCGACGGTGTGGACGGTGATCCCGTCGGCGCCGTGGTTGAGCGAGACCTGCTTCATGAGGTTGACCAGGCCGGCGTTCACCGCGCCCGGGCCGGCCTCGTCCCGCCCCGGCTCGAGCCCGAGCGTCCCGGCCACCGCGACGAAGCGGGAGCCCTCGCCCATCGCGTCGCGGGTGGCGTGGAGCAGCCGCAGGGCGCCGGCCATCTTCACCTGGGCGCCGACCGCGAGCAGGTCGGGGTCGATCGTCTCGACCGAGCCGCGCACCGGCAGACCCGCCGCGAGCACGGCGATCCGCACCCGTCGGCCGGTCACCGCCGCCCGGATCGCGTCCGTCGCGGCGTTCGTCGCGATGTCGGCGGGGCAGGGCAGGACGGCGCCGCCGTCACCGTCGTCCTCGGTCCGGACCGCCTCGGCGAGCGTCGCGAGCGCGGCGGCGTCCCGCGCCACCGCGACGACGTCGAGCCCGCGGGCGGCGAGCCGGTGCACGAGCACCGAGCCGACCGCCCCGGTCGCCCCGACGACGACCCCGAGCTCGCGGGCACCCGGGTCCGCCACGGCTGCACCGCTCACCGGTACAGCTCGCCCGACGCGATGCGGGCACCCTCGACGAGCGCGCGGAACTTCTCCCACACCACCGAGTCGGGGACCTCCGGCGCGAACGAGGCCCGGGAGGAGAACCCGCAGTCCGCCCCGGCGACGACCCGCTCCGGGCCGACGAGGCGCGCGTAGGCGGCGATCTGGTCGGCGATGAGCCGCGGGTGCTCGACGTAGGGGGTGGCGTGGCCGAGGAAGCCCGGGACGAGCACCTTGTCGTCGGGCAGCGTGAGGTCCTCCCAGATCCGCCACTCGTGGGCGTGCCGCGGGTTGGCCGTCTCGAACGAGTAGGCGCCGGCGTTCACCTTGAGCATGAACGGCGCGATGACGGCGAGGTCGAGGTCGTGCACCCGCGGGCCGGCGTTGAGGCCGTAGCAGGTGTGCAGCCGCACCCGGTCCGCGGGGATGCCGCGCAGGGCGTGGTTGAGGATCTCGATGTGCTCCTCGGCCTGCCGGACCCGCTCGGCCTCCTCGGTCCCCGGTCCGCCGGTGAGGATCTCGATGAGCCACGGGTCGTCGACCTGGAGCAGCAGCCCGGCGTCGACGATCGCCAGGTACTCCTCGCGCAGCGCCTCGGCGACCGCGGCGAGGTAGTCGTGCTCGGACCCGTAGTAGTGGTTGACGCCGAACCCGCGCGGGCTCGTCGACGGCAGGAACGCCTCGACGACGTCGAGGCCGTCCATGGCCGCCCGGAGGTTGGCGATGTCGTCCGCGACCTGCTTCTGCCCGCGGTAGGAGACCGGGCCGGTGCACGCCATGGCGCGCAGCGGGACGACGGTCTCCTCGTACTTGGCGAAGTAGCGGTCGTAGAAGTCCGGGAACGCCTCGGTCTCCCGGGTCCAGGACGGCGGCATGACCGGCTCGCCCTCGTCGGCCGAGTAGCCCTCGAGCCGCTCGACGACGTAGGTGAAGAAGCTCGCCTTGCCCTGCTCGCCGTCGTTGACGACGTCGAGGCCCACCTCG
>JBQGCR010000345.1:0-3470 GCA_052038585.1 Kineosporiaceae bacterium | reverse complement strand
ACCTCGCCGTCGACGAGGCCGGCGTCGTCGCCGAGCTCGCGGGCGCGGCCGGCGAGCAGGACGCGCTCGGCCCCGGCGGCCCGCAGCTCTGCGACGGCCTCGGCACCGTGCGTGGCGTACTGCTCGCGGCTGCTCGCGAGGACGGCCACCGGGCCGACCTCGTCGGTGGCGGCGAGGCCGCCGGCCGCGAGGAGGTTGAGGACGAACCCCTGCCGGGCGCCGAAGTCCCGCTGGGAGCCGAGCGTCCGGACGGTGACCTGCGGGGCGTCGAGCGTGCGGGCGCGGTCGCGCAGCGCCTCGAAGACGGCGGCGTCGCGGCGCGGGACGAACGCACCGTCGGCCGTCGTGAGCGTGGCCCGGGGGCGGCGCTCGGGCGCGGTGTCGGCGAGGTTGGGGAACATCGAGACGCCCGTGATCGGGCGGCTGCGGGTCGCGAGGAGCGGGTCGCGCTCGGCCGTGGCGGCGTCGACCCACTCGCGCAGGAGCCCGTCGCGCAGGGCGGCGAGCACTCCCCCGGCGCGCTCGACCTCCTGGAAGCGGGCCCAGGCGCGCTCGGCGACCTCGTCGGTCAGCGACTCGAGGTACCACGAGCCGCCACCGGGGTCGGTGACGCGGCCGACGTTGGACTCGTCGGCCAGGAGGATCTGCGTGTTGCGGGCGAGCCGGCGCGAGAACCGGTCCGGGCGGCCGGCCCCCGTGTCGTGCGGCAGCACCGTGACGGCGTCCGCGCCGCCGATCGACGCGCCGAAGGTCGCCAGGGTGTTGCGCAGGACGTTGACGAAGGGGTCCTCACGGGTGGCCATCCGCAGGCTCGTCACCGCGTGGGTGCGGGCACCGCGGTCGGCCTCGGGCACACCGACCGCCTCGCCGATGCGCGCCCAGGCCCGGCGGAGCGCCCGCAGGACGGCGGCGGTGAGGAACTGGTCGGCGGTCGCGCTGACGCGGAACTCGATGTGCCGGAACGCTGTTGCCACCTCGATGCCGGCCTGCTCGAGGTGGCGCAGGTACTCGACGCCGGTCGCGAGGGCCACCGCGAGGGCGTCGACCTCGCTGGCGCCGGCGTCGTGCAGCACGCGGGCGTCGACGGTGACGGCGCGCCAGCCGTCGCGTCCGTCGAGCGCGGCGACGAGGCCGGCCATCGGCTCGAGGTCGGGGGCGGTGCCGGTGCGCAGGGCCGCGCCGACCGGGTCGAGACCGAGGTTGCCGCCGACGGACGCCCGGTCGCCGACGACGTCGAGCAGCGCTCGGGCGGCGCCGGGCTGGTCGGTGGCCGACGAGACGACGACCGGCGCGAGGTCGAGGCGGACGTCGGCGAGGACCTCGGCGAGGTCCGCGGGTGCGACGCCGTCGTCTCCGACGTGCACCCACACCGAGGTGACGCCGTGCTCGAGGTCGTCGAGGACGGCCGTGCGGCTGCGCGCGGCATCCGGGTCGTCGTGCAGCTGGCGGACGTCCCACGGCAGGGTGGCCTCGCGCAGGGCGCGGCCGCGGGTGAAGGGCATGGCGCCGGGCACCCCGAGCGGGCGGTCGTCGCGGAGGTAGAGACCGGCCGTCGTCAGCCCGCCGTCGAGCGCCGTGACGAGGGCCGCCTCCGCGGCGTCCGGCTCGGTCCGCGCGTCGTCGGTCCGGCGCTTGTCCAGCACGTCCGCGACGAGCCGCTGCCAGTCCTCGCGCGTGCGGGGGTCGAACCCCTCGGCGAGCGGCAGGTGGCCCTGCGGAGGCGACGACGTCGTCATCGGGCACTCCTGGGGTCGGTGGTCTGCTCCACCTCCACCCTAGCCAGCGGCCGGGTCCGGCTCACCGAGACGTCGGTCACCCGACGCCCGGCCGAAGCACCGTCAGGCGGGCGTGATGTCGGCGAAGGGGACGCCGAGCGCGGCGAGCCGCTCGCGGCCGCCGTCGAGGGCCGTGAGCACGCAGGTGCCGGCCGCCGTGACCGCGACGGAGTGCTCCCAGTGCGCCGCGCGCGAGCCGTCGCGGGTGACGACGGTCCACTCGTCCTCGAGCACCGTGTTGTCCTGGTCGCCGAGGGTCACCATCGGCTCGATGCAGATGGTCATCCCGTCGACGACGGACGGGCTGCGGCCGTCGACGCGGTAGTTCGGGACCTGCGGGTCCATGTGCATCGAGGTGCCGATGCCGTGGCCGACGTAGTCCTCGACGATGCCGTACTCGCGGCCGCGGGCGTCACCGGAGGTGGTGAGCGAGTCCTCGACGGCGGCGCCGACGTCGTACAGGGGCCGGCCGACCCGGAGCGCGGCGATGCCGGCCCAGAGCGAGGTCTCGGTGGCGTCGCTCAGCTCGAGGTCCTCGGGGCGCCCGGCCTCGCGGCCGCCGACGACGAGGGTGAGCGCGGCGTCGCCGTTCCAGCCGTCGACCTCGGCGCCGCAGTCGACCGAGAGCAGGTCGCCGGCCTCGAGCACACGCCCGCGCGGGATGCCGTGGACGATCTCGTCGTTGACGCTCGTGCAGAGCGTGTGGCGGTAGCCGGGGACGAGCTGGAAGTTGGGGATGCCCCCGTGGTCGCGGATGTGCGCCTCGGCGAGGGCGTCGAGGTCGAGCGTCGTCATCCCCGGGCGCACCTGCGCGCTGACGAGCTCGAGGGTGCGGGCGACGAGCAGGCCCGCCGTCCGCATCTTCGCGAGCTGCTCCGGGGTCTTGCCCTCGACGCGGTCACGGCTGAACAAACCCATGGCGCGAACCCTACCCGCGCCCCGCCGCACCCCCGGAATCGCGGATCCCCGTGCCTACCCTCCCGGAAGCTCCCGTGTCACCGCGCAGGTTCCGGGCGTCGCGGAAACATCCGGGAGCCGGCCGTCCACAGATCGTCGGGTGCCTCTGGTGCGTCGACGCGTCCCGGAGCACGGTGGAACGATGGACCAGGTGATCAGCCCGAGGCTCGCGGCGGTGGCGGCCGCCCAGGGCGGTGTCTTCGGTGCGCAGGACGCCGGCCGGTGCGGCGTCGGGTCCTCGGTCCTCGACCGGCTCGTCCGCGCCGAGGTCCTCGTCCGGGTGCGCCGCGGCGCCTACGTCCTCTCGGCGGTCTGGGGCCCGGCGAGCCCGGACGAGCGTCACCGCCTGACCACCCGTGCGGTGCTGCGCACCCGTCCGCCGACCGACGCGGCCAGCCACCATGCGGCGGTCCTGCTCCATGGCGTCGCCACCCACGGCGTCGACCTCGGCGTCGTCGACGTCGTGAGCGCTGTCGCGTCGGTGCGCCGCCGCGGACTGCTGCGGACCCACCCGCGCACCACGCGGCGGACGAACCTCGCCGAGGGAGTCAGGACGGTTCCGTTGCACCTCGCGCTCGTCCAGCTCGCCGCCTGGTCCGGGCTGACGCCCGGCGTCGTGTCGATGGACGCCGCCGTGCACGCCTCGCGCAGCACGACCGACCAGCTGGCCGACGCCGTCGAGCTCCTCCCGGCTCACGAGCAGGACGCGGCGCGTGCGGCCCTCGCACGCTGCGAGCC
>JBQGCR010000344.1:0-2495 GCA_052038585.1 Kineosporiaceae bacterium | reverse complement strand
GCGCAACCGCGAGCGCTACCAGTTCCTGCGCTGGGGCCAGACGGCCTTCGACGAGTTCAAGGTCGTCCCGCCGGGCACCGGCATCGTCCACCAGGTGAACATCGAGTACCTCGCGCGCGTCGTCATGACCCGCGAGGTCGGCGACGGCGAGGGCACGGTCCTGCGCGCCTACCCCGACACGTGCGTCGGCACCGACTCGCACACGACGATGGTCAACGGCCTCGGCGTCCTCGGCTGGGGCGTCGGCGGCATCGAGGCCGAGGCGGCCATGCTCGGCCAGCCCGTCTCGATGCTCATCCCGCGGGTCGTGGGCTTCAAGCTCACCGGCGAGATCAACGCCGGCGTGACGGCGACCGACGTCGTCCTGACGATCACCGAGATGCTGCGGGCGCACGGCGTCGTCGGCAAGTTCGTCGAGTTCTACGGCGACGGCGTCGGGGCCGTGCCGCTGGCCAACCGGGCCACGATCGGCAACATGAGCCCGGAGTTCGGCTCCACCGCGGCGATCTTCCCGATCGACGACGTGACGCTGGAGTACCTGCGCCTCACCGGTCGCTCGCACGGCCAGGTCGCGCTCGTCGAGGCGTACGCCAAGGAGCAGGGCCTCTGGCACGACCCGAGCCGCGAGGTGCGCTACTCGGAGTACCTCGAGCTGGACCTGTCGACCGTCGTCCCGAGCATCGCCGGCCCGAAGCGCCCGCAGGACCGCATCGTCCTGTCCGAGGCCAAGGAGAAGTTCCGCGGCGCCCTCGTCGACTACGCCGGCCCGCAGGAGCTCACCTCCCCGGCCGACGTCGGCTCGGCGGAGTCGTTCCCCGCGAGCGACGCGCCGGCCGTCGGCCAGGCCGAGACCGACGGCGCGAGCCTGTCCGAGCAGGCGCCGGCGACGCCGGGCTCGGCGTCCGGGCGCGCGTCGCGCAAGGTCGCCGTGACGATGTCCGACGGCCGGCAGACCGAGATCGACCACGGCGCCGTCGTCATCGCCTCGATCACCTCGTGCACGAACACGTCGAACCCGTCGGTCATGCTCGCGGCGGCCCTGCTCGCGCGCAACGCCGTCGCCAAGGGCCTCACGGCCAAGCCGTGGGTCAAGACGTCGATCGCGCCGGGCAGCAAGGTCGTCACCGACTACTACGAGGCGGCCGGGCTCATGGGCGACCTCGAGGCGCTCGGGTTCCACATCGCCGGGTACGGCTGCACGACGTGCATCGGCAACTCCGGCCCGCTGCCGGAGGAGATCTCCGCGGCGGTGCAGGAGAACGACCTCGCGGTGGTGTCCGTGCTCTCGGGCAACCGCAACTTCGAGGGCCGGATCAACCCGGACGTCAAGATGAACTACCTCGCCTCCCCGCCGCTCGTCATCGCCTACGCCCTCGCGGGGACGATGGACTGGGACGTCGAGAAGGACCCCCTGGGCACCGGGTCGGACGGGCAGCCGGTCTACCTGCGCGACATCTGGCCGACGCCCGCCGAGGTCGAGGCCGTCGTCGGGTCCTCGATCACCCAGGCGATGTTCTCCTCGAGCTACGCCGACGTCTTCGCCGGCGACGAGCGCTGGCGCTCGCTGCCGACGCCCACCGGGGAGACGTTCTCCTGGGACGGGGCGTCGACGTACGTCCGCAAGCCCCCGTACTTCGACGGCATGGGCATGGAGACGACGCCGGTGACCGACATCGCCGGGGCGCGCGTCCTGGCGCTGCTCGGGGACTCGGTGACGACCGACCACATCTCGCCGGCCGGCTCGATCAAGGCCGACAGCCCGGCCGGGACGTACCTCGCCGAGCACGGCGTCGCGCGCAAGGACTTCAACTCCTACGGCTCGCGGCGCGGCAACCACGAGGTGATGATCCGCGGCACGTTCGCGAACATCCGGCTGCGCAACCGGCTCCTCGACGGCGTGGAGGGCGGCTTCACCCGCAACTTCCTCGCCGGCGGCGAGCAGACGACGATCTACGACGCGGCCCAGGCGTACGCGGCCGCCGGCGTCCCGCTCGTCATCCTCGCGGGCAAGGAGTACGGCTCGGGGTCCAGCCGCGACTGGGCGGCCAAGGGCACGGCGCTGCTCGGGGTCAAGGCCGTCGTCGCCGAGTCCTACGAGCGCATCCACCGCTCGAACCTCATCGGGATGGGCGTCCTGCCGCTGCAGTTCCCGGCGGGGGAGTCCGCGGCGTCCCTCGGCCTCGACGGCACCGAGACGTTCGACGTCGCCGGGGTCGTCGCGCTCAACGACGGCACGACCCCGGCCACGGTCCGGGTGACGGCGACGAAGGAGGACGGCACCGAGGTCGCCTTCGACGCCGTCGTGCGGATCGACACCCCCGGCGAGGCGGACTACTACCGCAACGGCGGCATCCTCCAGTTCGTCCTGCGCCAGCTCGTCCGCGGCTGACGCCGCACGCGCCCCGCGCCGACGGCCCGGCCCCCCCACCGGGGGCCCCGCCCGCGCGCCAACCCCCCCCCCCCCCACCCCCCCCCCCCCCCCCCCCCCCCCCCCC
>JBQGCR010000343.1:0-4347 GCA_052038585.1 Kineosporiaceae bacterium | reverse complement strand
CGACTTCCTGGCGACCGTGAGCCACGAGCTGCGCACCCCGATCACCAGCATCCTGGGCTACAGCCAGCTCCTGCTGGGCCAGAGCAACGACGACCTGCCGGCGATCCAGCGCCAGGTCGTGGGCCGCATCGAGCGCAACGGCCGCCGGCTCATGGGGCTCATCGAGGACATGCTGGCGATGTCGCAGATCGAGGTCGGCAGCTTCGGCGTGACCCGGGTGCCGATCGACGTCCGCGATCCGCTGGCGCTCGCCGTGGAGTCGATCCTCCCGCTGTTGCCCGAGCGCGACCTCACCCTCGTCCAGGACGTCGCGGACGCGCCGGTCCGCGTGGCGGGCGACGCCGACACGCTCGAGCGCGCCTTCGAGAACCTGCTGTCGAACGCCGTGAAGTTCTCCATCCCGGGCGACCAGGTCGCCGTCGCCCTGCACGCCGTCGACGGCGAGGTCGTCTTCAGCGTCACCGACACCGGGATCGGCATCGACGCGCGCGACCAGGCGCAGCTCTTCGAGCGCTTCTTCCGCGGCGCGGAGGCGACGTCGCTGGCGATCCAGGGCGCGGGGCTCGGGCTGTCGATCGCCGCGACGATCGTCAACGGCCACGACGGCCGCATCGACATCCAGTCCTCGCCGGGCGAGGGCAGCACCTTCACGATCCGGCTGCCGCGCCTGGCGGACGACGCGCCGCTCCCCTGAAGCGGAGCAGGAGCCGCGAGGACGTCAGCGGTTGGTGCCGAGGATCGCCTCGACGTGCTCGCGGAGCTCGATCGGGCCGAACGGCTTGATGATGTAGGTGTCGGCGCCGGCCTCCATGCCGGCAGTGACGTCGCTGGCCTGGGCGCGAGCGGTCATCAGGATGATCGGCAGGTCGGCGAGCACGTCGTCGGCGCGGATCGCCCGGCACACCTCGAGCCCGCTCATCCCCGGCATGGTGATGTCGAGCAGCAGCAGGCTGGGGGCCTCCCGGCGGCAGGCGGCCAGCGCCTCCTCGCCGTTGCCGACCGCGACGACCTTCAGCTCCAGCCCCTCCAGGACGAGCTGCACGAGGTCGCGGATGTCGACGTCATCTTCGGCAAGGACGACCGTCACTGCACACCCCATCCTCTCGAACCGCGACGCAGGACCACGCGGAAAGGCCCACCCCTAGGCCTGGGGCGATGATAGCCAGACGTATCGGGAGATATCACGGATTCGGCGTCCGGCGCCACACCACGACCGAGCGGCTCGGGTCCTGGGACATGACGGCCGGCAGGTTCGCGCTGCTCCCGCGGTCGGCGAGAGCGGTCTGCAGAGCGTACTGCAGGGCCGCCACCTCGTCCTCGCGCCGGCGCAGCCGGTCCTCGAGCGCGGCCACCATGCTCTCCAGCCGCAGGATCCGGCGGACCCCCTCCAGGCCGATCCCGGAGGCGGTGAGCTCGGCGACCTCGCGCAGCAGCTCGATGTCGCGCCAGGAGTAGCGCCGCCCGCCGCCGCCGGTGCGACCCGGGGAGACCAGGCCGAGCCGGTCGTACGTGCGCAGGGTCTGCGGGTGCAGGCCGGTGAGCTCGGCGGCGACCGAGATGACGTAGACGGGCACGTCCGGCGGGGGCGGGGTGCTGCGCGGGGCGTGCCGCGAGGTGCCGTCAGCCACGGGAGCCCCCCACCGCCTCGAAGAGCCGGCTGCGCAGGTCCGGGCTGCCGGTGGCCTCGCGGTAGGCCTCCACGGCCGCCCGGGTGCGCTCGTCGAGCGTCGCCGGCACCTGGACCTCCGCGGTCACGAGCAGGTCGCCCTTGGTGCCGTCGCGGCGCGTGACCCCGCGGCCGCGGACGCGGAAGGTCCGCCCGCTCGGGGTGCCGGCCGGCACCTTGACGGTCACCGGGCTGGTCAGCGTCGGGACCTTGACCTCGGCCCCCAGCGCCGCCTCGTCGAAGGACACCGGCACCGTGAGGGTCAGGTTGTCGCCCGAGCGTCCGAAGACCGGGTGCGGCTGGACGTGGACCACGACGTACAGGTCCCCGGAGGGGCCGCCGCCCTCGCCCTTGGCGCCCTTGCCTCGCAGCTTGATGCGCTGGCCGTCCTTCACCCCGGCCGGGATGCGCGCCTGCACCGAGCGGTCGGACAGCCCGCGGCCCGCGCCGCGGCACACGGGGCAGGGGTCGTCGACCACCATGCCGCGCCCGCGACACGTCGGGCAGGTCTCGTTGAGCGTGAACGCCCCGCCCCGCGAGGCGGCCCGCATGCCGACGCCCTCGCAGTCGGGGCACATCCGCGGCACCGTGCCGGACTTCGCGCCCGTGCCGCGGCAGGCCGCGCACGGCGCCTCGGAGGCCAGCCGCAGCGAGACCGTGACCCCCTCGACGGCGTCGAGGAAGCCGATCGTCGTCGACGTCTCCATGTCGGCGCCGCGGCGCGCCGCCGGACGGGTACGCCGCTGCGGGCCGCCGCGGCCGAACATGTCGCCGAGCAGGTCGCCGAGGTCGACGTTGACGTTCTGCCCTCCCCCGAAGCCACCGCCCCCGAAGCCACCGCCGAAGCCCCCGCCCCCGCCGGGGAAGCCGCCGCCGAAGCCGCCGGCCCCGCTGAACATCTCGCGGGTCTGGTCGTACTCCGTGCGCTTGGCGGCGTCCCCGACGACGTCGTAGGCCTCCGCGACCGCCTTGAAGCGCTCCTCGGCGGCCGCGTCGCCGGGGTGGGAGTCAGGGTGGTTCTCCCGGGCGAGCTTGCGGTAGGCCTTCTTGATGTCGGCCGGGGAGGCGTCCTTGGCCACACCGAGGACCTGGTAGAAGTCCTTGGTCGCCCAGTCGGCGTTGGTCATCGGGTCACCTCCCCTGCTGCTGCTCCTCCGGCGCGTCCGGCGTCCCCTCGTCCGCAGCCGCCTCACCAGCCGGGCCCGCGGACGGGTCGGGGTCGAGCACCGTCACCATCGCCGGGCGCACCACGCGCTCGCCGATGCGGTAGCCCGCCTGCACGACCTTGTCGCACGTCGTCGTCTCGACGTCCGCCGACAGGCCGTGCATGAGGGCCTCGTGCACCCGCGGGTCGAACTCGTCGCCCGGGGCGCCGAACTTCTCGAGCCCCTGCGCCGTCACGACCCGCTCGAGCGCCTCGGCGACGGCCTTGAAGCCGCCGTTGAGCTCGCCGTGCTCGCGCGCCCGGTCGACGTCGTCGAGGACGGGCAGCAGCGCGGAGAGCACCGAGAAGGTCGCGTTCTGCTTCACCAGCTCGCGGTCGCGGTCCACGCGGCGCTTGTAGTTGAGGAACTCGGCCTGGACACGCTGCAGGTCGGCGGTCAGCTCGGCGGCGCGCACGTCCGCCTCGCCGGCGACCGATCCCTCAGCCGTGGGCTCGTCCACGGGCTCACCCGCGGGGGCCGACCCCGAGGCCGTCTCGTCGACGGTCTCGGGGTCGAAGTCCACCTGTCCGTCGTCGGGGAACGAGGTCACTTCTTCTCGTCCTCGTCGTCGACGATCTCGGCGTCGACCACGTCGCCCTCGGCGTCCGCGTCGGCCTGGGCGTCACCCTCGGGTCCGGGGGCGGCGCCGTCGGCCTCGCCGGCGGCGTACATCGCGGCGCCCATCTTCTGGCTCGACTCGGCGAGCTTGGCCGCCGCGGCGGAGATCTCGTCGCCGGCGTCGTCCGCGGTGTTCTCGAGCGCCTTCTTCAGCGTCTCGATGTCGCCCTGGACCTCGGTGCGGACGTCCTCGGGGATCTTCTCCTCGTTCTCGGAGAGGAACTTCTCGGTCGAGTAGACGAGGGTCTCGGCCTGGTTGCGGACCTCGACGGCCTCGCGACGCTTGGCGTCCTCCTCGGCGTACTGCTCGGCCTCGCGGACCATGCGGTCGATCTCGTCCTTGGAGAGCGCCGAGCCGCCGGTGATCGTCATCTTCTGCTCGCGACCGGTGCCCCGGTCCTTCGCCGACACCTGGACGATGCCGTTGGCGTCGATGTCGAAGGTGACCTCGATCTGCGGCACGCCGCGCGGGGCCGGGGGCAGGCCGGTGAGCTCGAAGTTGCCGAGCGGCTGGTTCTGCGCGGCCATCTGGCGCTCGCCCTGGAAGACCTGGATCATCACCGACGGCTGGTTGTCGTCGGCGGTGGTGAAGACCTCGGACTTCTTGGTCGGGATGGTCGGGTTGCGCTCGATGAGCTTGGTCATCACGCCGCCCTTGGTCTCGATGCCGAGCGACAGCGGGGTGACGTCGAGGAGCAGGACGTCCTTGACCTCGCCCTTGAGGACGCCGGCCTGGAGCGCGGCGCCGACGGCGACGACCTCGTCGGGGTTGACGCCCTTGTTGGGCTCCTTGCCGCCGGTCAGCTCGCGGACGACGTCGGCGACGGCCGGCATGCGGGTCGAGCCGCCGACGAGCAC